>NZ_CALIED010000065.1:0-49808 GCF_938022135.1 uncultured Psychrobacillus sp. | reverse complement strand
TCGGGGTCAAATGGATAAAAGCTCCGGTGGCTGAGGAGCTGCCTCCTCGCTTTTCTCCATTTGCCTGTCGGGGCAGGAATAGGCGCTTGCGCTTTTCTTGTGACAATTCCTTTAAAATAGTTTCGGGGAATACACCCGTATGATATAAATAGATAGAAGCAAAATACATAGTCGATAAGTAAGGAGATATATCATGGCTCAACTATTTTTTAAGCATGGTGCGATGAACAGTGGAAAATCAATTGAAATTCTAAAGGTAGCACATAATTATGAAGAACAAAACAAACCAGTCGTTATTTTCACACCTGGTATTGATACTCGTGATGAGGTGGGACACGTCTCTAGCCGAATTGGTTTGAAGAGAAAGGCCACTGCAATTTATGATGAAACAAACCTATATGAAGTAGTAAAAGAAATAGATCCGAAACCATATTGTGTGTTAATCGATGAGGTGCAATTCTTAAAAAAAGAGCACGTTCTTCAGCTTACACAAATTGTAGATGAACTAAATATCCCTGTCATGGGCTTTGGCTTAAAGAATGACTTCCAAAACGAAATGTTCGAGGGCAGTAAATATATGCTGATCTATGCGGATAAAATCGAAGAAATGAAAACGATATGCTGGTTCTGTCATCGCAAAGCAATCATGAACTTACGAGTGGATGAGAGCGGTCAACCAGTATATACAGGAGAACAAATTCAAATTGGTGGAAATGACTCCTATTATCCAGTTTGCCGCAAATGCCACTCCAATCCACCGCTTACTCAGTGAACGAGTAGGTACTTCTAATACAATATAGAGAACCTTGCGGAGACGAAGCCGAACCTTGCGGAGATGGTGATGAACCTTGCAGAGACAAGGACTAACCTTGCGGAAATGAGCGAGAACCTTGCAGAGACGAGGATAAACCTTGCGGAAATAGGTAAGAACCTTGCAGAAAGCCGAAAACTTTGAACAAACGGTTTCCACCTGTGCAGTTGAGCTATCAATCCATAAAGTAGCGGATGGCGAGCGAAATTGTATCTTCGCGAGCGCTTTACTGAATAGAATAGGTATATATTCTTTCATTAGCATAAAGGGTCTTTAAAATAGAAAAAGTAGCAAGGACTCCGCTTTTTCTTTATAATAGTACTATTAGACATATAAATGAACGAGGTGAGCACGATGTTTGATCGATTACAATCGGTAGAAGACCGTTATAATAATTTAAATGAATTGCTTAGTGATCCAGATGTAGTGAATGATACAAATAAGCTAAGAGAGTATTCAAAGGAACAATCGAATCTACAGGCGACAGTGGATGCGTATAGAGAATATAAGGATGTTAAAAGCCAATACCAGGATGCAAAGCAAATGCTTGATGAGAAGCTAGATGCAGATATGCGTGAAATGGTAAAGGAAGAAGTGAACGAGCTAGAAGGTCAGATTGCTGAGCTAGAAGAGCGTTTACGTATTTTGTTGATCCCGAAAGATCCGAATGATGACAAAAACGTTATTATGGAAATTCGTGGAGCTGCGGGTGGAGATGAGGCAGCATTATTTGCAGGAAATCTTTTCCGTATGTACAGCAGATTTGCGGAAACACAAGGCTGGAAAATCGAGGTTATGGAATCGAATCCAACTGGTTTAGGCGGATATAAAGAAATTATCTTTATGATTAATGGGAATAATGCCTATTCGAAGATGAAATACGAAAATGGTGCACACCGCGTGCAGCGAGTTCCAGAAACTGAGTCAGGCGGCCGTATTCATACATCTACTGCAACAGTAGCAGTTCTTCCAGAAGCGGAAGAGGTGGACGTAGAGATTCATGAAAAAGAAGTTCGTGTAGATACTTTTGCATCATCAGGTGCTGGTGGTCAATCGGTTAACACAACTATGTCAGCTGTTCGTATGACCCATTTACCTACAGGTATCACTGTTTCCATGCAGGATGAAAAATCTCAGATTAAAAATAGAGAAAAAGCGATGAAAATTCTTCGTGCACGTGTAGCGGATAAGTTCCGTCAAGAAGCGCAAGCAGAGTATGATGCTGTCCGTAAATCAGCGGTTGGTACTGGTGACCGTTCGGAACGAATTCGCACATACAATTATCCACAAAATCGCGTGACTGACCATCGTATTGGTTTAACTATTCAAAAGCTAGACCAAATTTTAGAAGGTAAGCTAAATGAAGTGGTGGATGCACTGATTTTAGAGGATCAAGCTGAAAAGCTAGAAAGAATGAATGATACAAATGTCTAAGACCATTTATGAGGCCCTGAACCGGGCTTCTTCTTTTTTAGAGGAAAATAACCGTGAAAAAGAAGTAGCTCGTTATATTTTGCAATTTGTCCTAGGAAAAAATTACTCTGAGCTTATGATGACCATGTATGAAGAGATATCAACAGATTCTTTTAATACTTTCTGGAGCTATGTGGAGGAGCATGCAACAGGTAGACCGTATCAATATATTATTGGTCAGGAAACCTTTTATGATCGAGAATTTTTAGTGAACGAGTCTGTTCTAATTCCCCGCCCTGAAACCGAGGAACTAATAGAAGAGGTAAGAAAGCGTGTGCCACTTCTATTTAAGGATAAAAGCCCGTTACATATTGCAGATATCGGTACAGGAAGTGGAGCCATTGCGATTACGATTCAAAAGGAGCTGCCAAATGCAAACGTAACTGCTACAGATATATCTGAGAATGCTTTACAGGTAGCTGCCGGGAATGCAGAAAGACTGTCAGCAACTATCGACTTTAAACAGGGAGATTTGGCAGAGCCTATATCACATGAAAAATGGGATGTTGTTTTATCGAATCCACCTTATATTGCACATTCAGAGGCGCCAAGCTTATCAGATACCGTGATCGATTATGAACCACATTTGGCTTTATTTGCAGATGAGGATGGTCTTTTACTTTATCGTAAATTATCAGAGCAGCTTCCTTCCTTGATGAATTCAACTAGTTTAATAGGTTTTGAGATTGGCTATGAGCAGGGGCCAGCTGTTGCTGGAATGCTTCAAAAAGCCTTTCCTAAAGGGAATGTAGAGGTTATTCAAGACATTAATGGAAAAAATCGTTTTGTTTTTTGTACAAATGCTGAATAAGATATGAATCTATTGGTAACAATGTTCCTAAGGGAGGAATGTTACATGTTACCAGATTACGAGATAAAAAGAGCAGGTAAAGTAGGACAAAAAATAGATGCAGTTATTCTCTTTGTATGGATGCTATTGGTTATTCAAACGATTTTATTTGTTTTCATTCATAATGCGGAACAAACGGAGGCGATGCGCTTTCGATTAGTTGCTAACAGCAACACCGCTTATGATCAGCAAGTGAAAATGGAAGTACAGGAAAAAATAGCGCCAATCTTAGTCAATTATGAAAAGGATCCGGACGCTACAATAAAAGAACTGGAGAAAACAGTTGTGAGTCTATCCAGTAGCTTGCAGGAGAAGATGACAATCACACAAGGTCAAACGATCTTTCCGCCAAAGGAATGGGAAAGTGGAATTGCAGCTCAGACGCAGGTGGAGGCGATTGTAGTTTCGATCGGTAGTGGAAGAGGAGATAATTGGTGGTGCGGTCTATTTCCTAAAGCATGCTATAAAGAAGAAGTAAAAGAAGAAAAGCCTAAATTCTTTGTTTGGGAATGGTTAAAAAAGAAATTTTCCACATAGTTTTCCACAATTGTCTGAAAGTTATTAACATTTTGTGGATAAGGTTCTAAAAAAGGAGAAGTTACGTATGAATACAAAAATTTTATCTGTGGGTAACTTATCCACAGAAGAAATAAGTTATACAGAGGCCGTCCAATTATTACATTCGGGTGAAGTGGTAGCTTTCCCAACGGAAACTGTTTACGGCTTAGGGGCCATCGCAACGAATGAAAAAGCGGTAGCGAAAATTTTTGAAGCAAAAGGCAGACCCCAGGATAATCCTCTTATTGTGCATATTGGATCTAAGGATGAAATGAGTGATTTTATCTCTCACATCCCGGAAAAGGCTCAGCTATGTATGGATGCATTTTGGCCTGGCCCATTAACGTTAATACTTCCGCTGAAGGAAACTGTTTTGGCTTCCAATGTTAGCGCAGGCTTGGATACAGTCGGGGTAAGAATGCCTAATCATCCTGTAGCTTTAAAACTTTTACGTGAACTAAAACTTCCGGTTGCTGCTCCGAGCGCAAACCGAAGTGGAAAACCTAGCCCAACTAAAGCAAGACACGTACACAAGGATTTAAATGGTAGAATCCCTGCTATAATAGATGGCGGAGCAACTGGGATGGGACTTGAATCGACGGTGCTTGACTGTACTATCGAGATTCCAACTATTCTACGACCAGGTGGAGTAACAAAGGAAATGCTTGAACAAGTTATTGGTAAGGTCAATGAAACAAAGCTTGTAGATAAATCAGAAGCTCCAAGAGCACCTGGCATGAAATATGCTCACTATGCCCCGAATGCACCTGTCTATTTAATAGAGGCATCTGTACAATCGATACAAGAAGCTATCGCTAGTATACATAAGGAAGATAAAAAGGTTGCCCTCATTGCAACGGATCAATTGAAAGTAGTAGATGCCAACTATTATTTTTCACTTGGTAACAACGAACAAGTAAAAGAAGCTGCTCATTTGCTATATGAGGCACTTAGAAGCTGCGATGATACAGATGCAGATATCGTGCTTGCCCCTGTTTTCCAAAAGGATGGCGTTGGAGCAGCAATTATGAATCGTTTAGAAAAAGCAGCAGATGGTAAATGGTTTTTCGAAAAGTAAAACAAGTTAAAAAAGGTTGTCTATATTTTGTATTCTCTCCGGTCCATTTGCATACATTTAATTATGCAAATAGACGGGAGAGATTTTTTTGTGGACAGAAATATTAGCAGGATTCTTAATGTCGGTAGATGTACTTATCTTATTTTCTCTTGTATCATATAGAAAACAGGTTTTGACTCTAGCTGCTTGGGTTGCATCCTTACATATGCTCTTCCCCTTAATAGGTTATTATGCAGGTGTTTTGGTACAAACCTATTTACAGCAGGCAAGCCCTTATTTATCAGGAGTTCTGCTAACCTTGGTAGGTCTTCAAATGGTATTATCAAAATCTCCAAAAGAAATACCGATGATGCCACCGTATATCTTGGCTATAGTAGCGAGTCTAGATACCTTCTCCGTAAGTATTTCCTTTGGTATGCTCCAAGTAGAAAAGTTCATTTTTATTCTAAGTGCAGGCATCTTCGCTTTTGTTGGAGTAATTGTTGCACAGAAAATTATATATAAAAACACTGTGATGAACAGAGGTATGATTATGAAACTGGCCGGTGGAGTTTTGCTAGTCATGGGTTTGCTTACTCTTCAAAATATATAACAAAATAAACAGCCTATACACACTAACATAAAGGAATGATCTAGTATGAATATTTTATTTGTCTGTACAGGAAATACTTGTAGAAGTCCAATGGCAGAGGCAATTTTAAAAGCAAAGAAGTTAGATAATGTAAATGTGAAGTCAGCAGGTATTTATGCAATGGATGGAGAAAATATGTCTCTAAATAGTCAAAAAGTTCTAATGGACAACAACATTCCTTTTACCCATAAATCCTCCTCCCTACAGCCGTCTATAGTTGAGTGGGCAGATTTAATTTTAACGATGACTGCTGCCCATAAACAAGCTCTGATTTTTGCTTTTCCAGAAGCAATTTCTAAGATTTATATGTATAAAGAATTCGCAACTCCGGACGATATACAGGATGTAATGGATCCTTTTGGAGGAAACTTAGGTATATATGAACGGACTTATGAAGAGCTTAGTGAACTAACAGAGGGATTAGTGAAGAGACTACAGGGGGAAAAGGGATGAAAGAGAAAAGAAAGAAGCACGCCTTTGGATTTCAAAAGAAGATAGTGCTTTTTGTAACGGTTCTTGCATTAATTACGTATTCAACCAGTGCATTGTTTATCAATTATGTACAACCTTATTTACAGACGATGGATATAAATATAGGAGCCCTTCCATTTGAAATTCTTACATATGCTTTAGGTATATTCTGGTCAGGCCTTCTTGCTTACTTTTTCAGTGGTTTAATCATCAAGCCTCTGTTTAACTTGGAGAAGGTTGCAACACTTGCTTCAGAAGGCAAAATTGGCGTGGATGTAGAAGTTCCAAACTCTAAAGATGAGATTCAATCCGTAGCTATTGCCTTCCAAACGATGTTAGAAAATCTTCGTGAAATGGTCCAAGGAATAGAAGAAAACTTTGATAAAACAAACAACAGTGTACAAAAGCTTGCAGAAGAAGCTTCCGTTGCATCTGATCAGGCAGAGGCAATCGCCTCTACTATAGCTCAAATTTCCGAAGGAGCAGAGCAATCCGCTATGGCTGTGCAAGAAACAGCTGAGTCAGTAGAGGATGTTAGAGTACTTGCTTCGGAGGTAAATAAGCGTGCTGAAAAATCTTCTGTACAGTCAAAAGAAATGATTACCGAGCTATCAGAAACTACTAAGGTCATACAATCTTTAGTGAGTGGCATACAAAAAATTGCCTCTGGCAGTGAATCTGCTTTAGGGAATGTTCATCAGTTAGAAGAGAATGCCAGCAAGGTTGAAAGTATTATTCAGTTAGTTGGAGACATAGCAGCACAAACTAATCTGCTGGCACTGAATGCTTCTATAGAAGCTGCACGTGCAGGAGAGCATGGTAAAGGATTCGCAGTAGTAGCAGAGGAAGTACGTAAACTTGCAGATGAAAGTGCGAAGGCAGTACAAGGTATTTCTACTCTTATTCTAGCGATACAAAGTGATGTTCAAACAGTAGTTCAACAGATGACGAACCAAGTAAGCTTTGCCGTTGGGGAAGCCAAACGTGTATCTGAAACGAATGCAGCAGTAGAAGGTATGTCGACAAAAGTTCATGAAATGGCTGAATCAGTAGTGGAAATTTCTTCTCTTGTTGAAAAACAGCTTTCTAATATAGAAAGCACCGCTCGACAATCTCAGGATGTGGCAGCAATTGCAGAGGAAACGTCAGCAGGAGCAGAGGAAGTAAGAAGTGCTACGGATGAACAAGCTCGCTCTATTGAACAAGTTGATATTTTAACAGAAGACTTGAAACGTCAGTCCGAAGATTTGTTCCAGGTCATCTCTCAGTTTGACCGTACTGCCCGATAATGTTATAAAATGAATATGTCACAAACGGATACAGCTCAAACGATTTGAGTTGTATTTTTTTGCTCAAAAAGGTGGTATGATGGATTTGAGTACTAAACAGAAAAGAGGGAACAAGATGAAAATTGCAATTTCTTCTGATCACGGAGGCAATAACCTTCGTAAAGAAATTATTCAACAGCTTGAAGAACTCGGACTTTCCTATAAGGACTTTGGTCCACAGACAAATGATTCTGTCGATTATCCTGACTATGCAGCACCGGTAACAGAAGGTGTAGCAAGTGGAGAGTATGATCGCGGGATTTTAATTTGTGGGACAGGTATTGGAATGTCCATCGCTGCCAACAAGATTAAAGGAATTCGTTGTGCTTTAGTGCATGATGTTTTTTCTGCTAAAGCAACACGTTGTCATAATGACTCTAACGTTCTTGCAATGGGAGAGCGAGTAATTGGTCCAGGCCTTGCACGAGAAATCGTGGCAACTTGGTTAGCTCAAGAATTTGAAGGCGGTCGTCACGAACGCCGTATTGAAAAAATTTCAGCTTTAGAAAAATAACATGGAATAGAGGGATTTCAGATGGAAGCAAAAAATTTGTGGCAACAGCAAATGGAACAGCTTCTCCTGGAAGTGGAGCAGCAAATAACGTTTCATGAAAATGATTTGTTCGTTGTAGGATGCTCTACCTCTGAAGTAATAGGGAAAAAGATAGGAACTGCCGGTGGGTTAGAGGTAGCAGAGGTTTTATTTGAACCGATTCGAGCATTTGCCGAGCGCAATAAAATACTTCTGGCCTTTCAAGGCTGTGAACATATCAATCGTGCATTAACAATGGAAAGAGCCACACAGCAGCTATATAGACTGCCGGAGGTTTCAGTTATTCCAGTTGTTCGTGCAGGAGGCTCTATGTCTGCCTACGCATATACCCAATTCCAGGAGCCTGTAGTGGTGGAACATGTGCAGGCTAAAGCAGGACTTGATATTGGTCAAACCATGATTGGCATGCAGCTGCAACCAGTTGCTGTACCGATACGTGTATCCACCAAAATGGTAGGGGAAGCGATTATAACAATCGCTAATACTCGACCGAAACTTATTGGCGGGGTACGAGCATTTTACGGATGAATTTAGAGGAGGAACTAGAAGTGAAAAAGATTCAATCACAAGATCCAGCAGTATTTGAGGCAATGTTATCAGAGAAAAAACGTCAACAATCAAACATCGAACTTATTGCATCAGAAAACTTTGTTTCAGAAGCTGTAATGGAAGCACAGGGTTCTGTTCTGACAAATAAATATGCAGAGGGCTATCCTGGTAAACGCTATTACGGTGGCTGTGAGCATGTAGACGTAGTAGAGAATATTGCTCGCGATCGCTTAAAAGAAATTTTTGGAGCAGAGCATGCAAATGTGCAACCACATTCTGGTTCTCAGGCTAATATGGCCGTTTATATGACAGCTTTACAGCCTGGTGACACTATTTTAGGGATGAACTTGTCACACGGCGGGCATTTAACGCATGGTTCTCCTGTAAACTTTAGTGGAATTCAATATAATTTCATTGAGTATGGTGTAAACAAAGAAACAGAAATGATAGATTACGAGGAAATTCGCTCTATCGCTCTAGAACACAAGCCTAAAATGATTGTTGCTGGTGCAAGTGCATATTCACGTACAATTGACTTCGCTAAATTCCGTGAAATTGCGGATGAAATTGGAGCATACTTATTCGTAGATATGGCTCATATAGCAGGTTTAGTAGCTGCAGGTCTTCATCCAAACCCAGTACCACACGCTCATTTTGTGACTTCTACAACGCACAAAACGTTACGTGGACCACGTGGTGGATTGATTTTAACTACTGAGGAATTCGCTAAGAAAATTGATAAAACTATTTTCCCAGGTATCCAAGGCGGTCCATTAATGCATGTAATTGCTGCAAAAGCGGTTGCGTTCGGTGAAGCACTTCAACCTGAGTTTAAAGAATATCAACAGCAAGTAGTTGCAAATGCTAAGGTACTAGCTGACAGCTTAACAGCAGAAGGAGTTCGTATTGTTTCTGGCGGTACGGATAACCACGTTATGCTATTAGATGTTTCTGCACTAGGCTTAACTGGTAAAGTTGCAGAGCATGTACTAGATGAAGTAGGAATTACTGCTAACAAAAATACAATTCCTTTCGATACTTCTAGCCCATTCATTACTTCAGGAGTTCGTGTAGGAACACCAGCGGTAACTTCACGTGGCTTCAAAGAAGAAGAAATGAAAGAAATTGCTTCTATTATTGCTAAGCTATTAAAGAATCATGAGGATGCTACAGTAATTGCTGAAGCAAAAGAAAGAGTGCAAGCTCTAACTGATCAATTCCCTCTATATAACTAACTGTTGTGTGGGAGGCCTATGACTGTGTCATAAGCCTCCTTTCATTATGGCATTCAGCTTTATTGGAACTTAATAAATGAAGGCAGAACAAATAATGTCTCTTTTTAACTGAAGATCTCACTGGAAGTCGGACATACTATTCAAAGTAACTGTCTTGACGGTAGCCTCAGTCTGTAAACGGATGTATTTGTGTAAAGTATCGCTTATCTTAATGTAACCAACAGAAATCGTTCGTTTAAATGAAATAGACGCAATATTAAGTCCCTGTGATTACTAGTATGATTACTACCGTTTTTGTTATAATGGCAAAGATGAAAAAAAACAAGAAGGAGAGATGTAATATGGCAAAAGTATACGTATTTGATCATCCACTGATTCAACATAAACTTACATATATCCGTGATGTGAAAACTGGTACGAAAGAGTTCCGCGAATTAGTAGATGAGGTAGCGACATTAATGGCCTTTGAAATTACACGTGACTTACCTTTAGAAGAGGTGGAAGTAGAAACTCCTGTTCAGGTTACAAAATCGAAAGTAATTGCAGGAAAGAAATTAGGTCTAGTTCCAATTCTTCGTGCGGGTATAGGGATGATCGATGGTATGTTAAATCTTATTCCAGCTGCAAAAGTGGGACATATCGGACTTTATCGTGATCCAGAAACATTAAAACCGGTTGAATATTACGTTAAGCTTCCTGCAGACGTTGCTGATCGTGACTTTATCCTAGTAGATCCAATGCTTGCAACTGGCGGATCTGCCATAGAAGCAGTTAACTCTCTGAAAAAGCGTGGTGCAATGAGCATTAAGTTTATGTGTCTAATCGCTGCTCCTGAAGGGGTAAAAGCACTTCAAGATGCTCACCCAGACGTTGATATTTATATTGCTGCATTAGATGAAAAGCTAAACGACCACGGTTATATAGTTCCTGGTCTTGGAGATGCTGGAGACCGTTTATTCGGAACAAAGTAAAATACGGCATTTTCTCTATCGAGAGTAAAATTAGGATAATTAGGTAATGCTTGCAGTATGTTGGCTTTCCAGTTCCAGATGGAGGGTCAACCTGCTGCATAAATGTATGGTAAGATGGTAACGTGTGCTAAATAAGAGAAGTATTTTTGCGGTGAAAACTCTTGTTTTGAAAAAGTTGCGAAATTTTCTTTTAAATTTGTCGATAAATTGTCAATCTAGTCATCTACGTGAAGTTTTTCACTGATAGCAATTGACATCAAATAGCCCCTATTGTATGCTTACAAAGGATAAATCATGATAGGGGTTTCATGCGTGAAACACTTGATGTATCAACTTTCTACTAGATTCACAGTTTTTACTTATATTAGGGGAAACGTGAGTACACTTTTATGCGTCATTTGACGTCCGTTACAAGAGATAGCTCTATTTTCAGCGATTCTCTCACAGCTTGTAGGTTCTATAGAAGATACGTTCACGTTTTAGTGAATTGATCATACTTTTGGAACCACTCCAATCTTTTAGTGATTTGTCTATGCCAGGTCTTATGACTAGAGCAGCGAGAATCGCTACCATTCGAAAATATGATTCAGGAGATTAGACCAATGCTAGAAATGCAACGTATTTTTACGAGGCAAAAAAAGTACATATTTTTTTTGCTTGCGATATGTGTTCTTGGATGGGCATTTACGCCATATCCTGCTATTTTTGCGGGCTTAGCAGTAGGTTCCTTATTCGGTCTGTATAATTTCTGGATACTAGTACGAAGAATGGAAAAATTTGATCGTGTGATGTTAGGTGAAAAGGGACGAGCAGGCTTAGGGACAAGCTTTCGATTTGCCTCAGGTATTGCTGCAGTTGCAATTGCACTTATTTTCCCAGATGATATTCATCTAATTAGTACGGTTATCGGATTAATGATTCCCTATGTTCTACTTATTGTAGAACGAATTTTGTTAGTTAGAAATCAGCCATGAGTATGTGAAAGAGAGGTGAAAGAATCGTGGGACACTCAAATCCAGAATTTGTGCTTTGGGGTATGACGGGGAACTGGTCAAACATCCTTATGTTGTTTGTAACTTCTCTGATCGTTTTCTTAATTGCATTTTTTGCAACAAGAAACTTAAAGCTTAAACCAACTGGGATGCAAAATTTCATGGAGTGGATAATGGACTTCGTGAAAGGAATTATTAAAAGTAATTTCGACTGGAAAACAGGCGGAAGATTCCATATTCTAGGAATTACATTAATCATGTTTATCGCAATAGCCAACTTACTAGGTCTTCCGTTTGCAATTACGTATGACGGAGTACTTTGGTGGAAATCTCCAACAGCAGATCCAACAGTTGCAATGACACTATCAGTAATGATTATCGTCTTGACACACTATTACGGTATTAAGATGAAAGGTTTCAAACAGTACAATGTAGATACTTACTTGAAGCCGATGCCACTTTTATTCCCACTTAAAGTTATAGAGGAATTCGCAAATACGTTGACACTCGGTCTACGTCTTTACGGTAATATCTATGCAGGTGAGGTATTATTAGGCTTAATCGCAGGTTTAGCAACATCGGGTATTTTTGGCTTTTTCGGAGCAATCGTTCCGGCAATGGCTTGGCAAGGGTTCTCTATCTTTATCGGTGGAATCCAAGCATTCATTTTCGTTATGTTAACAATGGTTTATATGTCACATAAAGTGTCAGCAGACCATTAATATAACTGTTTAGGAAACTAGGCAGAAAATAAAAAAAAACAACATTCCAAGGAGGAAATTAAACAATGGTAGGTTCAGTTGGTCTTTTAGCAGCAGCTATAGCAGTTGGTTTAGGTGCACTTGGTGCAGGTATTGGTAATGGTCTAATCGTTTCAAAAACAGTAGAAGGTATCGCTCGTCAACCAGAAGCACGTGGAGCTTTACAAACAGTTATGTTCATCGGGGTAGCGTTAGTTGAAGCCGTGCCGATTATCGCAGTAGTTATCGCGTTTATCGTATTAAACCAATAGTATTTATATTTAAGTCTATAATGGCGGAAACTAACTCCGCCATTCTCTTTATGAAAAAACATGAATTAGAAAATAATAAACACAAGTTTAAACATTATAGAAGCAAGATCTCTTAATAGCGTTTGAAAGGAGTGAAACAATCGTGTCTTTTGAATACCTAGTACTTGGTGCTGGTGATACTCATAATGGGTTAAATGTTTTGGATATCGCAGCTACATTATTCTTCTTCATCTTATTGATGATCCTATTGAAGAAAGTGGCTTGGGGTCCTTTAATGGGAATCATGACACAGCGTGAAGAGTTGATCGCGAGCGAAATCGAAGCAGCTGAAACTAGCCGTCAAGAATCTCAGCGTCTACTTGAAGAACAACGTGACTTACTAAAAGAAGCACGCACAGAAGCGTTAGCGATTGTAGAAAATGCGAAGAAGCAAGGGGAAGCATCACGTGAAGAAATTATCACAACTGCTCGCTCTGAAGCTGCGCGTTTGAAAGAATCTGCTATCCGTGAAATCGATACAGAAAAAGAAAGAGCGATTGCAGCGGTACGACAAGAAGTCGTTTCACTATCTGTACTTGCAGCAGCTAAAGTTCTTGAAAAAGAAGTGTCGGAAGAAGATAACCGTGCGCTAATCGAGGCAACGATTGCGAAGGCAGGCGAAGTTAATTGAGTAATTCAACTGTAGCAAAACGCTATGCCATCGCATTGTTCGATCTAGCACAACAAAAAAACGAAATTCAAGCAGTAGAAAATGATTTACGTGAGCTTAACGTTGTCTGGAAAGGCAATAAAGATTTGAAAACATTGTTTACATCTCCTAAGCTTTCTATAGATAAGAAAAAAGAGCTAGTACGTCAAATTTTCTCAAACGCTAATCCAATCGTCATTAATACACTTCTAGTACTTATTGACAAGAAAAGATTAAGCGAAGTTACAAACATCATTGAAGAGTTTATGACCCTTTCTAATGAAGCACAAGGTGTTGCAGATGCAAAGGTTTATACAACTCGTGAGCTAACAGAGGTAGAACGTGCAAACGTTTCTTCTGTATTTGCTAAAAACGTAGGTAAACAATCATTACGTATTCAAAACATCGTTGATCCATCTATTATTGGTGGTATCCGCGTTCAAATCGGAAACCGCATTTACGACAGCACTCTAAGTACAAAATTAGATCGCTTAAAACGTAACTTGATCGGTTAATATTATGAATTATGAGAGGTGACATACATGAGCATCAAAGCTGAAGAAATCAGTGTCTTGATTAAACAGCAGATTGAGAATTATGAATCTGAGATGAAAGTTAGCGACGTTGGTACGGTTATTACAATTGGTGACGGTATCGCGCGTGCTCATGGCCTCGACAACGTCATGGCTGGAGAGCTTTTAGAATTCTCGACTGGTGTATTAGGTATGGCACAAAACTTGGAAGCGAATAACGTTGGTATCGTTATCCTTGGGCCATACACAGACATCAAAGAAGGCGATGAAGTACGTCGTACAGGCCGTATTATGGAAGTTCCTGTTGGTAAAGAATTGATTGGCCGTGTAGTAAATCCACTTGGTCAACCACTTGACGGACAAGGCCCTATTGCAACAACAAAATCACGTCCAATCGAAAGTCCTGCACAAGGGGTTATGGCACGTAAATCTGTACATGAACCACTTCAAACAGGTATTAAAGCGATTGACGCTCTTGTACCAATCGGACGTGGTCAACGTGAGTTAATCATCGGTGACCGCCAAACAGGTAAAACATCTGTTGCGATTGATACTATCCTTAACCAAGCAGACCAAGATATGATTTGTATCTATGTTGCTATCGGTCAAAAAGAATCGACTGTTCGTAACGTAGTAGAAACACTTCGTAAAAAAGGTGCTTTAGATTACACAATCGTTGTAACTGCATCTGCATCTGCTCCAGCTCCATTATTATACTTAGCTCCTTATGCTGGTGTAACTATGGCAGAAGAATTTATGTTCGATGGTAAGCACGTATTAATCGTTTATGATGATTTATCTAAACAAGCTGCTGCATACCGTGAGCTTTCATTACTTCTTAAACGTCCTCCAGGTCGTGAAGCATATCCAGGGGATGTATTCTACTTACACAGCCGTCTACTTGAGCGTGCTGCGAAGTTAAACGAAACATTAGGTGCAGGTTCAATCACTGCATTACCATTCGTTGAAACACAAGCTGGGGATATCTCTGCTTACATTCCAACAAACGTAATCTCAATTACGGATGGTCAAATTTTCTTACAATCTGATTTATTCTTCTCTGGTGTACGTCCAGCTATCAACGCTGGTTTATCAGTATCCCGTGTTGGTGGATCAGCTCAAATTAAAGCAATGAAAAAAGTTGCGGGTACACTTCGTCTTGACTTAGCTGCATACCGTGAGCTTGAAGCATTCTCTCAATTTGGCTCAGATTTAGATGCTGCAACACAAGCGAAACTTAATCGTGGTGTTCGTACAGTAGAAGTACTAAAACAAGACTTGAACTCTCCTATTAAAGTAGAAAAACAAGTTATTATTTTATATGCTCTTACTCGCGGTCATTTAGATGATGTTCCAGTTAAAGATATCTCTCGCTTCGAAGCAGAGCTTAGCAGCTGGTTAGATACAAACCACACAAACGTTTTAGATCATATTCGCACGACAAAAGATCTTCCTTCAGAAGAGGATTTAAACAATGCAATTTCTGCATTCAAAAAAACTTTTGCTAAATCTGAATAATATCTTTGTCTAAGTGAAAAAAACAATAAGGTGGTGAAATACCAGTGGCATCTTTACGCGACATTAAAAATAAAATTACGTCAACTAAGAAAACGAGTCAAATCACAAAAGCTATGCAAATGGTTTCTGCTTCTAAGTTGAACCGTGCGGAGGAAAATGCGAAAGCATATGTTCCTTACATGGGTAAAATTCAAGAGGTAGTAGGTGCAATTGCTTCAGGTACGAGTGACAGTGGACATCCAATGTTAATAAACCGTCCTGTAAAAAAGACTGCATATCTTGTAATCACTTCTGATCGTGGGTTAGCAGGAGCATACAACAGTAACGTTATACGTGCCGTTGCAAATGCAATCGCTAGTCGTCATGCATCAAAGGATGAGTATGTTGTTTTAGCAATTGGTCGTATGGGACGTGACTTCTTCGTAAAACGTGGTTCTAATGTAATCGGAGAAGTTATCGGTTTACCTGACCAACCAGCTTTTTCTGATATTAAAGAAATTGCTCGCAAAGCTGTTGGTATGTTCACGGATGGTACATATGATGAACTTTATATGTACTATAACCACTTTGTCAGTGCCATCTCTAGTGAAGTTACAGAGAAAAAGGTACTGCCACTTACGGATATTGCACAAGAAACTGGCGCAGCTACAACTGCTTCATATGAGTTCGAGCCTTCAAGTGAAGCAATCCTTGAAGTGTTACTTCCTCAATATGCAGAAAGCCTAATTTTCGGTGCATTACTCGACGGTAAAGCAAGTGAACATGCTTCGCGTATGTCTGCGATGAAATCTGCAACAGATAACGCATCTGATTTGATTAGTAACTTAACATTAGTATACAACCGAGCACGTCAAGCAGCGATTACGCAAGAGATTACGGAAATCGTCGGCGGAGCATCGGCTCTAGAATAGGAAGAAAGTAAGACAGGAGGGAACAGTAGTGAACAAAGGACAAGTACTACAAGTAATGGGTCCAGTTGTTGACGTAAAGTTTGACAACGGCCACTTACCAGCTATCTATAATGCATTAACTGTAGCTATTGAACGTCCAAACGAAGCTCCTACTACGTTAACGTTAGAAGTAGCTTTACACTTAGGTGATGATTCTGTTCGCACAATTGCGATGTCATCTACTGATGGACTTAAACGTGGTGCAGAGGTAATAGATGCGGGTGCAGCAATTTCTGTTCCAGTTGGTAATGTAACTCTAGGACGTGTATTCAACGTTCTTGGTGATATTATTGACTTAGGAGAAGAAATTCCTACTACAGAGCGTCGTGATCCAATTCACCGTCAAGCACCAACATTTGAAAACCTTTCAACAGAAGTTGAAATTCTTGAAACAGGTATTAAAGTAGTAGACCTTTTAGCTCCATATATCAAAGGTGGTAAAATCGGTCTATTCGGTGGTGCCGGAGTAGGGAAAACAGTTCTTATCCAAGAACTTATCAATAACATTGCTCAAGAGCATGGCGGTATCTCGGTATTCGCTGGTGTTGGAGAGCGTACGCGTGAAGGAAATGACTTATTCCATGAGATGAGCGATTCAGGCGTTATCAAGAAAACAGCAATGGTATTCGGACAAATGAACGAGCCACCTGGAGCACGTATGCGTGTTGCCTTGACTGGTTTAACAATGGCTGAATATTTCCGTGATGAGCAAGGTGCAGACGTACTTCTATTCATCGATAATATCTTCCGTTTCACACAAGCAGGTTCTGAGGTATCAGCCCTTTTAGGTCGTATGCCATCAGCAGCTGGTTACCAACCAACACTTGCTACAGAAATGGGTCAATTACAAGAGCGTATCACGTCAACTAACACTGGTTCTGTAACATCTATCCAAGCGATTTATGTACCAGCCGATGACTATACGGATCCAGCTCCAGCTACAACTTTCGCTCACTTAGATGCGACAACAAACTTAGAGCGTAAATTATCTGAGATGGGTATCTACCCAGCGGTTGATCCTTTAGCTTCTTCTTCACGTGCACTTTCACCAGAAGTAGTTGGTCAAGAGCATTACGAAGTAGCACGTCAAGTGCAATATACGTTACAACGTTATAGAGAGCTTCAAGATATCATCGCAATCTTAGGTATGGATGAATTAGGAGACGAAGACAAGCTTGTAGTTAACCGTGCTCGTCGTATTCAGTTCTACCTATCTCAAAACTTCCATGTTGCAGAACAATTTACAGGTCAAAAAGGTTCTTACGTTCCAGTTAAAGAAACTGTTGCAGGATTCAAACAGATTCTTGAAGGGAAATATGACCATTTACCAGAGGATGCATTCCGTCTAGTTGGACGCATTGAAGAAGTTGTTGAAAAAGCGAAAAGCATGGGCGTAGAAGTATAATAAATCGGACCAGGAGGTAAAAATATGAAGACACTTATAGTCAATATTGTCACTCCCGACGGCCCGGTATACGATTCTGAAGTAGACATGATTATCGCTAATACAGCATCGGGTGAAATTGGTATTTTACCTGGCCATATTCCAATGGTTGCACCTCTTCGTATTGGTGCAGTTAAATTGAAAAAAGATGGTAAATCTCAATATGTATCAGTAAGTGGTGGATTTGTTGAAGTACGTCCTGAAAAGGTAACGATTTTAGCTCAATCTGCTGAGGTTGCCGATACAATTGATGTAGCTCGTGCAAAAGAAGCGATGAAACGTGCAGAATCACTACTTCAAAGTAAACAAGACACGACAGACTATGTTCGTGCTGAACTTGCTTTGAAGCGTGCGATGAATCGTATCAACGTTTATGAGGGTAACATTTAATTTGGACGAAACATAAAACGGGCAGATTTATTTCTGTCCGTTTTTTTTCTTGCAAATCAGCTATAATTTACGAACTCCAGTGGATAATACAGATTATTCGTCATAAAATAAGGTATAAAAAGAAATGTTTATTTAGAAGGCAGGATAGTATTTCAGTAAGAATTTTGATTGACTAATTGGAACTGTAATCTTTCTCGGCTATTAAATGAACAGGTAGTTAGTCTTTTGATCATTTATACTTTTTTATAGACTATACATGTATTATTTACATTTTGATCAAATGAAAACATGGAAGAATTTGATGAACATTCTTCTTAAAAGTATAAAAAAGAAAGATTTAGCTAAAGTGGAGGGGAAATATGGGTCTTTTAAATTCAGAGCAAGCATTAATTGCCATTCTTGCAAATATCTTTTTTATTGGTATTTCGTTTTATGCTTTACAAGCTCTTATGGTGGACAAATTTATTAAAAAGAATCATGTATTTCAAGCCCAGCTTTTCTTTATTTTGGCAAGCATTATGTTAGGTTCGACAGTAGCAAACTTTTTCTTAAATTTAACTTCCTGGTCTAACCAGTTACAGTACTTATTTTAGTAGAAGATCCTACATGCTCATGCAAATTATGGACAAGTTTGTATGAGCATGTAGAATCTCCTCATATTTCCTGGGAAATATGCTGTCGAAGATGTTTATTACAAAACATGTAGGGTAATTTATAAATATCTACACGAAAAGACTGGGTACTACGTATAATAGACTAAGAAAATTTACCAAAAGAGGACATGAAAATAGGGTTTTCGGTGCTTGTATATAGTCGAAATACGTTGTATGATGATATTGTTTTGAAATAATAAACAACACCATACATATTTTTCTTTTATATATCAGCTAAAGAGGATTATGAACGCGGAGGGAACTAAGTGGATAAAATTGTTGTTAAAGGCGGCCAAAGGTTAACAGGTAACGTACGGGTCGAAGGTGCTAAAAATGCAGTATTACCTGTATTAGCAGCAGCTCTACTCGCGACAAAGGGTAAGAACGTAATTAAAGATGTACCAACACTTGCAGATGTTTTGACGATAAATGAAGTACTAAAAAGTTTAAATACAGAAATTTCATATAGCCCCGAACTAAACGAAGTAATAATTGACTCTCAACAAAAATTATCAAGTGAGGCACAGTTTGAGTATGTGCGTAAAATGAGAGCATCCATTCTTGTAATGGGACCAATTCTTGCTCGTAATGGTTTTGCTCGAGTTGCATTACCAGGTGGTTGTGCTATTGGCTCTAGACCAATTGACCAACATTTAAAAGGCTTTGAAGCAATGGGTGCAGAAATTTCATTTGGACATGGATTTGTCGAAGCTAAAACAACTGGACGTTTAAAAGGTGCTAAAATCTATCTAGACGTACCAAGTGTTGGAGCGACAGAAAACATTATGACAGCAGCAGCTCTAGCTGAAGGAATTACAGTTATTGAAAACGCTGCGAAAGAACCAGAAATTGTTGATTTAGCAAACTTTATCAATGAAATGGGCGGTAAAGTTAAAGGTGCAGGTACAGATACAATCCGTATCGAGGGTGTAGAAGAATTGCACGGTACTGAGCATCACATTATTCCGGACCGTATTGAAGCAGGAACTTTTATGGTTGCTGCAGCAATTACAAAAGGCGATGTATTAATTGAAAATGCTGTACCAGAGCATATGACAGCTCTTATTTCTAAAATGCAGGAAATGGGCATTGAGATTAAAGAAGAGGGCCAAGGTCTTCGTGTGCGCTCTAATGGAAACTTAAAATCAGTGGATGTTAAAACAATGCCACACCCTGGATTCCCAACAGATATGCAATCACAAATGATGGCATTGATGATGACAGCTCACGGTACAGGTATTATTACGGAAACAGTTTTTGAAAACCGTTTTATGCACGTAGAAGAATTTAGACGTATGAATGGTAATATGAAAATCGAGGGACGTTCTGTGATGATGGATTCTCCATCTAACCTACAAGGTGCAGAGGTGGCGGCTACGGATCTTCGTGCAGCTGCAGCTCTAATTATTGCAGGTTTAGTGGCTGAGGGCGTAACTCGAGTAACACAGCTTTATCATTTAGATCGCGGTTATGTTAATTTTGACAAGAAGTTAGCTGCTTTAGGCGCTGACATTGAGCGTATTGGAACAGAAAATACCGAAAAAGCGGCTCAGCTCGTTTAATCATATGAAAGGCACAATGCATTTATTCCTGCATTGTGCTTTTTTTTGTGGATTTTTTTACATTAAATCAGGAGTGGTTTTAATGAGTCTAAGTTTTACGGGGCAATAGAAAGTAAGCAAGGATTTCACTAACGAATAGCGGGTAGCTCGCGAAATTGTATCTTCGCGAGCTTTTTTATGAATAGAAGAGCAATCTATTCCTTCATTAGCTAAAATGCTTTTAAGTGTATAAAGCATAAGGAAAACTTGTTTAATTTCCTAATTAGTATTTTAAGCCGTTTTGAGAAGAGTAATACTTTTAAGATATTTTGCCTCAACTATTTATAAAAAATGGGTTCTATACCCCTTAAAATGCATTTAAATGGGTATTTATCTTGTAGACTACTATTCTTTTAGGAAGATGCATAGAAGCTTGTCCGTCATGAGATAGTTTTGTACTGCATATAGTAATCCTATGAAACAATACATTCTCTTAATAATCCTTTGCATCGGTCTAATGATTTTGCCTTTTCTTATGATTAAAGACAAAGTGAAAGAAAAGGCTGTACCAGAAGTCGTACCTGAAATTGAAGTTGACTGTCCAATACTAATTGAGGTGAAAGGGGTAAAGGAGAAAATTCCTCTTGAAACGTATGTGTTAGGGGTAGTTGCTGCAGAAATGCCAATCACATTCCATGAAGAAGCATTAAAAGCACAGTCGATTGCTGCGAGAACCTACGTTTTAAGAGAAACTGATTATGGATCAAAGTCAATTGATAAGACAGTACAAAAGCAAGTGTATGTAGGTCCAGAAGAAAGGAAAAAACGCTGGGGGGACTCCTTTAAGGAATACGAGGACAAGCTTCAACGAGTCGTAGCTTCTACAGAAGGTGAAATTATTGTCTATCAGGATCAGCTAATAACTGCGATGTTCTTTTCTACGAGCAATGGTCAAACAGAAAGCGCCGAAAACTATAGTGGATATGCAATACCTTATTTGGTATCCGTACCAAGTCAGAAGGAAGAAGAGTATTCAAAGAAGGTGCAACAAACGTTTGAGTTCACTCATAAAGAGTGGGCGGACGCGTTTAAGATCAAATGGTCTAATAATATCGTAGGCAATGTGAAAATAGCACATACTGATTCAAATCGAGTAAAGACTATCGAAATGAACGGTAAAAGCTGGACAGGCAGAGAGGTTAGAACATTACTTGGCTTGCCTTCTACTGATTTCGAGATAGCTTTTCAAAATGATAAAGTGATAGTGGAAACTACTGGTTACGGGCACGGAGTAGGGATGAGCCAATATGGTGCAGAGGTTTTAGCAAACGATTCCAAAAAAGCACATGACATATTATTGCATTACTATACAGGAACAAAAATAAAAAGTTTTTCTCCATGTTTAAAATCTCCTTAATATGCCAACAATGCAATTAGAGGTGATGAAAATGAGAGAAGAACAATCTAAAAAGCCTTCTCAGCAGAAGAGTAAGAACCCGAAAAAACCTTGGTTTTGGCCACTAGTATATGCAGGTTTTTCGGTAGCGTTTGTCGGAATGATTTGGGGTTATAATGTGTATGTCAGCGATGATTCTGCAGAAGAATCAGAATGGACAGACGCAAGTAATCCAGACAAAGTTGCAATTGAAACGAATGCAAAAGCGGAATCTATGAAATATCCTTTTAAGGAAGCTATGCTAGATAACGTGGAAATTGTACAGCACTATTATGATTTAGAGGCAGACGAAGCAACTCGTGAGAAATCATTGCTTGTGTTTGACCAAACTTACGTAGCGAGCACTGGTGTATCTTTAACGATGAACAATGAGCCATTTGAAGTTGTAGCAGCATTAAGCGGTAAAGTGGAAGCAGTAAACGTAGACCCATTCCTAGGAGACGAAATCGTAATCTCTCATGCAAATGGTATGCAAACAAAATATCGTTCTGTCGCTGGCATTCTAGTAAAAGCAGGAGACGAGGTTGAACAAGGCCAAGCTCTTGGAACTGCAGCTGAAAATGAATGGAATCCTACTGCAGGTATCCACCTTCAATTTGAAGTACTTGAAAATGGAGTCCTTGTTAACCCGGAATCATTACTAGCATTTTAATTCATAATAGCCCACCCGTATGCATAAAATGGTGAAAAGTTCCTTTACTAACGAAAGGAAGAGTTGGTGCACGAAACGATTCGTCATAGATGCATACGATTGGGTGAAATGGTAATTGAAACAAAGAAAACAGTTCGCGCCATCGCGAGCAAAACAGGTCATTCCAAAAGCACCGTACACAAAGATTTAACGGAAAGACTCCATCTAGTAGATCCAGTACTGGCAAGGGAGGTAAAGGAAATCCTTGCCTACCACAAGTCAGTCAGGCATCTACGTGGTGGAGAAGCTACGAAGCAAAAATGGAAGACCAAAAAAGATGATAGGTAAGGTCGTGAAATGAACTATTTCACGGCCTTTTCTTATGGATTAAAGTGTTCTATGTATCGGTAGTATGGATGGATAAAAAAAGATTATACATACGTAAAAGGAAAATATACTTTCCAAAATTAGTAAGTGAAAGTTAAGATATTTGAAAGGGGTGTGGAGTTGAAAAGGAATAATATTTTTATTGGTGGCGTGATATTGATATTGTTAGTCGCAGGCCTTCTTCTATACAATTATTTTTCCAAGGAACTTACAGTAGGAGACGTTTTAGAAGAAAATTACTTTAGTAAAGAGGCAGCAATATCCGTTCAAAAGATAAGAGACGGAAAAGTAATACCCATTCAAATTTCAGATGATAAACAGAATGATTTAGTGAGGTTATTCGAGGATATAAAGCTAATTAAATCAGACGAAAGATATCCCGTCCTCGATGCGGATTATATAAATGCTCCTAAATCAAATTACTCGCAAAAAGTATACGTATTCCTAGATGAAAATATAATAGTTTTCAGTGAAAAAACAAGTGATAGTTATGTAATCCAAAGTAAAGATTTTACGAAAACGATCAAACTATTACTGGATTAATCACGTATTTTCGAAAGTACTTCAGTAGCTAGCTAATTGAGGTGCTTTTTATTTTGCTCAATTGACGAATATAACATATTCATATGCAAACTTACGCATACTACAATTACGTTGCAGAGCAGTTTCCGCAACTGCAACACTTTGATCAAAAGGCGCAACACTTTCGGGATTCCCGCAACACTTCAGGATATAAGCGCAACACTTTCCAATTTTCCTGCAACACTCTCAAAAAATCCAATTCAAGCCATCCCCGTGTATATAAAACACCCCTCTGTGTAACTTTTTTATAAATAAAGAGCCCCCTATTTAATTTAAACCTAAAGTCCCGATATAAGAGTAAGAATACTTACCTAGACAGGAATAGTGATAATAGTTTCTAATTCGTCAAAAATTTCTATTTTTTTATACTTTTTTGTCCAAAATGCTATTTAAAAAAACTGTTATTCTGACAAAACTATGATAAAATTAGATGTTAGATACATTACGGAGTTTACATATAAAAGTTTTAGTGAGGAAGGGGAAACACTAGTAATGTTTGCAAAAGATATAGGAATTGATTTAGGGACAGCAAATGTGTTAATTCACGTGAAGGGCAAAGGAATTGTTTTAAACGAGCCTTCCGTGGTTGCTTTAGATAGAAATACGAATAAAGTACTAGCAGTTGGAGAAGAAGCTCGACAAATGCTAGGTAGGACCCCAGGGAATATTGTAGCGATTCGTCCATTAAAAGATGGAGTAATTGCTGATTTTGATGTGACAGAAGCGATGCTTAAGCATTTTATCAATAAATTAAATGTAAAAGGCTTTTTATCGAAGCCTCGTATTTTAATATGCTGTCCTACAAACATTACAAGTGTTGAACAAAAGGCAATTCGCGAAGCAGCAGAAAAGTCTGGCGGGAAAAAGGTTTATTTAGAAGAGGAGCCAAAAGTCGCGGCGATTGGAGCAGGCATGGATATCTTCCAACCTAGCGGGAATATGGTTGTGGATATTGGTGGTGGAACTACTGATATCGCGGTACTTTCTATGGGTGATATTGTTACTTCTGAATCCATCAAGGTTGCTGGAGACGTTTTTGATAATGATATTCTTCAATATATTAAAAAAGAGTACAAGCTGCTGATCGGAGAACGAACTGCAGAAAATATTAAAATTGCGGTTGGAACAGTTTTTCCAGACAGTCGTCATGAGGAAATGGATATTCGCGGACGGGACATGGTAAGTGGTTTACCAAGAACGATTATGATCAAGTCCGATGAAATTGAACATGCACTTAGAGAGTCTGTATCGGTTATTGTACAATCGGCTAAAAATGTGCTAGAAAAGACTCCACCAGAGTTATCTGCAGATATTATTGACCGTGGCGTAATTATTACTGGTGGTGGAGCATTATTGCATGGAATGGATACTTTATTGATGGAAGAATTGAAGGTTCCTGTGTTTACTGCAGAAAGACCGATGGATTGTGTTGCTATTGGCACTGGAATTATGCTTGATAATATCGATAAAATAAGTAGAAGATAAGAGTGGAGGCTTCATCATGTTTCGAGGATTTAATACAGTAGCATCCGGAATGATTGCCCAACAGCGAAGAACCGAGCTATTAACCAATAATATGGCAAATGCGAATACACCAGGCTTTAAAGCAGACCAATCAACTATTCGTTCGTTTCCTGATATGTTAATGTCACGTTTAGGGCCGACTAAAATTCCAACAGAGAATCCGATAAGTGGAAAATCTCTTTCTACAGTTGGTGGAATTAGTACAGGCGTGTATATGTCTGAGATTGTTGCCTTGCAAACACAAGGACAACTAAAGCAAACAGACTTAAATACAGATCTTGCTTTAATAGATGGTGGGCTTCCAGTGGATGCTGAATCAGGAAAAGCAGGTGCATTATTTTTCCGACTCGAGCATACTGCAGGTGGAGAGGCATACACTAGAAACGGTAACTTTACATTAGACGCAGCAGGCTTTCTGACGAATGCTCAAGGGTTATATGTATTAAATTCTTCCGGACAACGCATTCAAATGCAAAATGATGACTTCCGCGTAGGCGATGATGGACAGATTTATGTGGATAACGAGTCAGTTTCTCAAATTGGTGTTTCATTTGCAGCAACACCTGATCGTTTAGTTAAACAAGACAATGGTTTATTTAGAACCAAAGATGGCAATGAGCTACCTTCCGCATATGACAATGGAGAAGTAAGCTTTGCGATGCAGCAGGGCTATATTGAAGGATCTAACGTGGACACTGCAAAGACCATGACAGAACTCATGTCTGCGTATAGAACGTTTGAGGCAAATCAAAAAATACTTCAAGCATATGATCAAAGTATGCAAAAAACAGTCAACGAGGTTGGCCGAGTTTAACTAATGAAGGAGGTGCGGTAAATGCTACGTACTATGATTACAGCAACCAACACGATGTCCCAATTACAAAACCAATTAGATATTATAGGGAATAACCTTTCCAATTCTAATACGCATGGTTATAAATCAAAAGAAGTTAAGTTTCAGGAATTACTGTATCAGCAATTTAACAATGATAAGTTAGATAAAGCCGACAGACAGTCACCTGTAGGTATTCGTTACGGGGTGGGAGCAGCGCTTGCTCAGTCGCAGATGAATTGGAAGCAAGGGAGTATCCAATCTACTGGTAGAGACCTAGATTTTGCTTTCCAGGAGCCTAAGCAATATTTTCAGGTAATTATGCCAGACGGTCAGAATGGTGAAAAAACAGCTTATACTCGTCAAGGAGCGTTTTATGTTTCTCCGGTAGAGAATGGTCAGCTGATGCTCGTTAACGGGGAAGGATATCCAGTTGCCGACGCACAAGGACAAGCGATTACCTTACGAGAAGGTGTTTCCAGATTCTCTGTCAATGAATCCGGAGTCTTAGTAGCAGAGTATCCAGATGGCACAACTGATCAAAGAGAATTAGCGGTTTCTGTACTGCAAAAGCCTCAATTCATGGAACACTTGTCTGCTGCGTATATTGTTATACCAGAGAATTTAGATGAGTTAGGTGCAAATGCTGAGGATGTTATGGTAGATTTACAAGGAGCGGCCAGAGGAGAAATTTCCTTGAGCAACCAAGTGTTAGAAATGTCTAATGTGGATGTTTCCAAAGAGATGACAGACTTAATGACCACTCAACGGCAGTATCAGTTTAGTGCACGTTCCATTTCCATTGCAGATCAAATGATGGGCTTAATTAATGGGATACGCTAGTAAGGAGTAATTTGTATGACAGAAGAAGTAAAATCTTCTAGCAGACAACAACGTAGGCTAGAAAAAGCACAAGGGCAAGCAAATAAGAAAGAACCAGTAAATGAATCAACAGAACAAACGAAACAAACTAAATGGGTTCAAATTCGTATGTTTCCAATTTGGTTGCGTATCCTAATTGTTGCGGCTCTTATAGCAGTGGCAGTAGCTGCTGGACTTATGGTCGGCTACGGAGTAATAGGCGAAGGCGAGCCAAAGGATGCGCTCAAATGGGAAACGTACCAGCATATATTTGACATTAAAGACGGTAAATAATTGGAGGGCGATTCCATGCTAACAACGGAGCAAATACAAGCTATTCTACCTCATCGATATCCATTTTTAATGGTAGATCGTATTTTAGAAATAGAAGAAGGTAAACGGGCGGTAGGATTAAAAAATGTAACGATTAATGAAGAATTCTTTAATGGTCACTTTCCTGGATATCCGGTAATGCCAGGCGTTCTTATTGTGGAAGCGCTAGCCCAAGTTGGAGCAGTGGCAGTATTACAAATTCCTGAAAACAAGGGAAGACTCGCTTTCTTTACAGGAATAGATAACTGTCGTTTCAAACGCCAAGTGAAGCCAGGCGATCAACTGAAACTTGAAGTGGAGCTGACTAAGCTTCGCGGGCCGATGGGTAAAGGACACGGTATTGCGACAGTAGATGGGGAGCTTGTTTGTGAAACGGACATTCTTTTTGCCCTGGGACCTGTACAAGAAAAGAACTAAACATAGTCTTCCGCGTTTAACTATTTATATGAGTTAATTTTAATTTTTCCAAGTAATTGATTGTAGCGGCAGGCGGCGACTCCTGTGGGGAATGATACAGATAAGACGACATCACAACTGTGAGCGTTAGCGACGGGTGATGGCTTATCGCGTCCGCCGAGAGCAGAGATCAATTGCACTTTATCTTTTGAAAAAGCTTAAACTATTACTCATGTTTTTCATTGAAAAAAGAGGTAATAATACCATAGGATAGTTCCTTCTTCTCTTGGATAACCTATCGTAAGTCACATGAAGATTGTGATGACGATATCAAGAAAGGAGGAATTTTTTTATGTGGAAAAAAGCTGTTCCTACTATTGCATTATGTTCGTTTTTATTAGTTGGGTGTAATAACGATGAAGCAGTACCTTCAAACAACGAAACACCGATGGGAGAGTTAAACAACGGTAATCGTGTCATTACTCCTTCTCCGGGTGGAGATACTGGCAATGGTGTTGGAGGTAATGGCGGTGGAGCTGGTACTGGTACTACTGATGGTATGAACGGTGGTATGGGTGGCCAAGATGACGGTAACCGTGGTATAAATCATGGTGATGACAACGGTACAATGGGTGGAAACAATGGTAATGGTAATTCAACTCTAGACAGAGATAAAGGAACATGGGTAGAAGAACCTACTGTTGATGGCAATGACCGATAAAGAAATTCTTCACATAAAGAAAAGCTGATTCCAATTGGAGTCAGCTTTCTTTATCTTTCTTTAAGGAAGGTCTAGTTTTCATGTCCTTTTCGAATTGGGTTAATAATTCTTCCCCGATTAACCCATCCTCAATTAGCTCTGCCAGTAATGATTCGGCATATTTTCTACGTACACGCTTTAACGTTCCACGAAGCAGGACGGAAAGGTGATCACCAATTTTTTTCACGGAGTATGTCGCTACTTCAAAATGAGCTGGTTCATTTTCCGGGTAAGAGATGACAACCTTTGCGTTAAACAATTCGTTCGATGCTTTTAATTCATTAAAGAAATCCTCATGTTTTTGGTCGATAAATAACTCTAAAATCCAAGATCGACTGGTATTCTCTTGGTTAATCACAATACCATCCTCTAATAGAATCGGCAGTTCTTCATTATTACGAATAAGGGATACGGAAATCATTTTAAAAGTTTTCATAGACAATCCACCTTTAGTCTGGCTAATTATTCTCCATTATAGCATAGCGATTCTATGGAAAAAAATAATTATGAAACTAGCAAATTTCTATTTTTGATTTTTAGGAATGAGAGGGAGAAAGGGGTTGTCGAAAAAGAGGTTTTCAATTTTAAATTTTAGTCTGGAATAACGCCCCAAAACGCTAAAATGCGACTTTGCCAATTATGCTTGTAAAGCTTATGATATGGCTAATAAAGGAGGTGACAGATTGAATACAGTTTCGATAATTGGAAGAATGACGAAGGCTCCACAGCTGAAACACTTATCCGAGGGGAGAGTACAAACAGGATTTGTAGTTGCTGTAAGCAAGGGCTATAAGAGCGAAGAAGCAAATTTTGTCCTTTGCACGATTTGGGGGAAACTAGCTGAAACAACTGTGAAGTACTGTGGAAAGGGCTCCTTGGTAGGAATTACTGGCCGCTTAAATACGAGATCTTATGAAAAAGGAGAGGGCATAAGAGTATTCGTTACGGAGGTTATAGTGGAGGATATCCGATTTTTAGCTACCAAAAATCGTGACGGAACAGAACAAAGTAAAGAAGAAAATAAGCAAGTAGAAAGTGATTTTGAATTTCCAGCAGAACAAATAAAAAAACTTCCAGTGTAAAAATTTGAATGGCCGCAACCAAATCAAATGATACAAGAGAGAAAAAACCTGACCAATCGCTGGCCAGGTTTTTGCTAAAAAATTTTAAATGGAAAGGGTGAGTAAATCCTTCAAGTCTGCGTCAGACATTTCCGTGATCCATTGACTAGAATGAATCAGTTCCTCAGACAATGCCTGCTTCTCTTCAAGTAGCTTATCAATTTTTTCTTCAATTGTACCAATTGTTATAAACTTATGAACATGAACAAAATTCGTTTGTCCGATTCGATAAGCTCTATCTGTCGCTTGGTTTTCAACCGCAGGATTCCACCAGCGATCGGCATGAAGGACATGGCTAGCAGCTGTAAGATTCAGTCCTGTTCCACCTGCCTTCAATGATAGAAGGAAAACTGGGAACTCCTTGGCCTGAAATGCTTCAACCAAATGGTCACGCTGATTTTTTGGCATACTTCCTGTTAGGAAAGGAGCGTCAATTTGGAACAGCTCCGTCAAGCAATGCTGTAGTAAATGGCCCATGCCAATGTATTGGGTGAAGATTAGACATTGCTCGCCTCGAGCAGCGATTTCACCAGCCAGCGTCACAATTCGTGCTAGCTTTTCAGAGCGTTCAAGCATGTCATCTGCGTCATCAAAAGGCTCCTTCAAGTATAGTGCAGGGTGGTTACATAGTTGCTTTAACTTACTAAGCATTTTTAAGATGAGTCCTTTTTTCTCAAAGCCGGAAAGCGTATCCAACTTACTGACCGTTTCTTGTATGAGAGACTCATACAAAGCCGCTTGCTCGGTTGTGAGGCCACAGTATTCTCGCTGCTCCAGCTTTTCTGGTAGGTTAAGCAATAATTCAGGATCCTGCTTCGTTCTTCTAAGTAGGAAGGGCTGGATTTTGACACGTAGCTTATGCTTCACAGAGTCCGAATTATCTCGCTCAATTGGTGCTATATAGTTTTCCTGGAACTTACGGAAAGAGCCTAAATATCCCTTATGGATAAAGTCGAAGATGGACCATAGCTCGGATAGTCTGTTTTCAACCGGTGTTCCAGTTAAAGCGATATGATGCTTACCAATTAGCTTACGAATGGCACGTGATTGTTTGGTATGCATGTTCTTTATATTCTGAGCCTCATCGAGTGTAATACTAGACCATTCGATTTCCTGTAATGCTTCAATGTCCTGCATTGCAGTACCGAAAGTGGTAATGACAACATCTGCTTCTTTGTCTATTTCCCGTGTTCGTGCTGTCCCATAATGAGTTTGAACAGTTAACGATGGAGCAAATTTAGCAAGCTCCTTCTGCCAGTTTCCAAGAACAGAGGTCGGACAAATAATTAAAGATGGTGTCTTTTGTTCACCGCTTTCATGAACATGGAGCAGATAGGCGATTAATTGAACAGTTTTTCCAAGCCCCATGTCATCTGCAAGACAGGCACCAAACTTTTCATTGCGCATAAAGACAAGCCAGTCTAATCCTAGCTGCTGATATGGGCGTAGTGAGGTTAATAGGTTGGATGAGACATCAACCGTAGGATAACCTTTTTTCTCTGAAAGTTGTTCCATTAACACCTTAAGAGATTGCTGCATTTCAAATTGAAATAGTGGATCCTCATCGGACTGCTCGTCATCATCAATGGCTAAAGCAATTTCTTCAGGAATCTCACGGAACAATAGCTCCTTAACCGTCCAATTTTCATCCTCGGACTGCTTCATCAACTTTCGGATTTGTTGCATCCAAGCAGCATCAATTCGGAACCATTCGTTTCCTGCTTGAATATAAGAACGGTTTTCATTGACCATTTTTTGAAATTCATCTGCAGAAATTTCGTGACCGTTTAAAGAAAAGTTCCAGTTAAACTGAAGAATTTCATTTAAACCTGCAGCTGTCTTATACGTATTAGCAGTCTTTGCGATTGTTTTTACCTTCATTTTGGATTCCTTGAGGCTCTTCAGCCAGCTCGGAAGGACAACCTCAAACCCAAGAGCCTGTAATTTGATCAAGTCATCACGTAAAAAAACACGCACTTCTTCATCAGTTAACGGTGAAGAGAAAAAGGTAGATAATTCTACAGCATCAATGGAGGAAACAAGGGAAAATATTTTATCCTGAGTTTCCTCGATATAGGTGCTATGATCTCTCCATTTGTCTGGCAGTGCTTCCTTAATAGGTGATGTCTTTTTACGATAGGCAGGCGTCCAATAGACACTGCTTTTCTTACCGCGAACAACTGTCTCTATTAACCAAGTGTCATCTGTTTCATCTGGCTCAGATAGACGTAAGGCAACCAATAGATTCGGATGTGTCGATTGGGACTTTATCGGCCAGCCGCCCTGCTGGAAGAAAGGTATTAAGGCAGGTAAATCCTCCATCGTCAGCCCGGCCTGGAACAGCTTCTGCTGAATGGCATGCTGGACAAGCTGCTTTCCTCGTTCTTCAAGCGGAGCCGAAACCTCTAAGTTATTCTCCTTTAGCTCGACTGTGTTCCAAAGGTCAGGTGAACTCCAAACGCCTCCAGCTTCTTTAAACGTCGTTAGCCATTCTTGAGCAGACTCATTTGCCGCAGAAAAGGTGATAAAGGGATGCCCTTCGGATGAGAAAATCTCCATTACCTCTACTGGAGAAGCTACTAATACGTTATCCTCAATTTGTGCATTGAGTCCAAAAAAGCTTTCACGATGATTTAAGTAGAGAGCCTCGACCCATTCTTGAATGGAAGCTGTATTTGTAGATAAAAGAAAGCTTCCATTTGCTGCTTGTTCGATATATAGAGAAAATTCTTTTGTAATAGATAAAGGCTTATTCATAATGGCAGGTTTCCTTTCTCTATTTCTTGTTGCAAGGCGCGAAGTCGGCGATACTTTTCACGAACACTTTCTACGTAAGCATTCCAATAGTCAATTTCGTTTGCTTTCTTCGCCACCTGTTTCATTTTCTTCCAAACGCGAACAGCTTGCTTGTAGCTGTATCTGTTTTTTTCTTGGATATAACGCATGGCATAATGATGATAAAGTGGAAGAAGTACTTCAGGAGCCTCCTCTCTTACAACCGCTAAACCACAGGACTCCGTATACTCTAGTGAAGAGTTGGTAGCCTGGTGAAGCGCCATCCATTCTTTATACCGCTTCTGTTCGATTAGTAAACCGGAGTATGCCTGGATCCCGTATAAACCAAAAGATAAATATAGCTTTTCCAGTTCCTCTGTTGTTAAGTCCACTTGGTTGAATAGTATTTGCAGTCTTCTAATGAGCATAACCTTTGCTGGATGTTGAATGACTTCTGTTAAATAATAGGAGATATGAGGCAATAGCTTTCTGCTCAGCTCATTTACTAAATCCTTGTTGGACGCATGAAGAGCCTTTTCACTAACCTCTACCCACTCTAGTAGCTGGTTTCTATCCATATTCTCCGCTGCTTCCAAAAGCTCATCAATCATAGATAGGGTAAGATAGAAATATGGCAGCACCATATTTAACATGAGTCCATCTTCTTCTATAGTAAGCTCCTGCAGGTATTTAACCTCTTGCATACGAGTAGCCTTATCTGTTACTAGGGCATCCCAAAAAGCCAAGTATATGTGCTTTCGGTAATAGATAAGCCCTTCCTCCTCATAGTAAAAGGAACGTATAATTTCCATCATTCGATCGTAAAACGGATCCGCTGCGAACATTCTAGGTTTTGCAGCTAGTTGGGACAGACTCTCATCTAAATCCTCCGTATAGTTTGTTAAAAACTGATACACTCGGTTGCGCATATTAGTTTCGGCATATTCATTAAAATAAAACCAGGCACGTTGCAGAATACCTAGCTTGACATACACATCAAAAATAGGTTGCCATTCTCGCTCAAATGGTCGAGATTTTCGAACCTGAGCTTCTAGATCATGGATTGCAAATTCTAACAAATAGAAGCTCGTTGGCGGGTAACTTGAGATAAACTTTCGGAAAAAATTATCGATAATTAAATCCCAGTTTTTCGGATTTCTTTCATTGGAAAGTAACGATAGTTGTAAATGCTCCGAGTTAGATTTCCAATTAGAAACCCAATCCGATAAGGAAAAGTTTTGTTGATATAGGTAAAAAACCGCTGCAACAATATGTCTACATGGCTTTTGCATTTGGCAAGGGCAATGAATGAGGTCTACCATTGGCAAATATTTAACCTCAATATTTGTTACGTCTCGGATAACAAAATCTACCCGGTTTTCGGATAGGGAATAATTTGATATGGATACCGCACCATTACGTACAAAAAAGGTTGCTCTTCTTACGAGTTCCTCATCTTCTGTGACTGTCGGATTTAATTTCTCTTCTATATTTCTCATCGATGTATCTATATATTCTTTATAATGACGAGCTAATTTTTGATACGAAGTTAGGTTCAAACAAATCTCTCCTAATAAAAAAGGCTTTCCTTCCATTATACGTTTAAACCTGCTCGAATAAAAGCCAAAGGGAGAGCAAAACTGTTTCCGTGAAAAAAAAGCAAAATAAAAAGCCTCACTAATATTGAAAAAAGTGAGGACCTTACTCTGTTTTTAATTTCTTTATATACCGCTTGAGCTCTTTGTCGTCGTTAGAATGTGATTTAATATCCATCACTAACTCACGGAACTCTTTCAGGTGTTGTAGTGGTGCTATGTTTTCCTCATAAAAGGACTCTAAGTATCTCGCTCGGCTTTCTCGAGCCTCCAGCCCAGGGTTCTTACTTTTAGAAGGCTTGCCCATCAGCATATGTAAAAAATCATCTTTTGGTATGGCATAAACCTCCTGGATTGTCCCCAGTAAGCTAATAGGGATTGCTAAATCACCTTTTTCATACTTAGACAATGCAGAATGATCAATACCCATTCTTTTAGCAGCTTCCATTTGAGTAATATCTAATTGTTCACGGTACGCCCGGATATGCTCGTAAAAGGCCATATAATCCCTCCTCTACAATGCCACAAGAATAACGAAAAGAGAGAAGGTTAGATTGAAAATCGCCAAATTGGAGATTAATGTAATTATTTTGGTGTAATGCAGTATAAAAGTATTATAGGACAATTTACTTAAGAGAGGAGAGGAAAGTAGTAGAAAGAATCCAAGTATTTATCCCTTTGTTGTTTGATTCTTTAGATGGTTATTCGAAGAATAGTTTAAATCATGTGAAGCTAATTGGAGTAAAAAAGCAAAATGTACAATACATTGTAGAAAGTCCTAAAAAAGATATGAGGCATATACCTTTAATCGTATCGGAATATTTCAGCATCTATGATCTTCAGCTAGACTTTAACCGAAATATGCTTCTGTTCTATATAAATTGTGTGAAAGAGGTATCAAGAGAGGAAATCCTACAAAGGATTTTTGATGCTATTTTAGTAGAATATAGTGCGGAAAGATATGGTTTTTTTATATGCCCTAGAGGAAAAAGGAAGATAGAGAGTGCATTGTAAATTAAATAGAAATATTTTAATAGCGAATGCATTTAGCGTTCGCTTTTTTGGCTAAATACACTACACGAAAAAAAGATATTATGATATACTACAATAAATCAGAAAATTCAAAAAGGATAGGAGGGGATGGAATGTTACTTGTACAATTAATGAAGCCTTTTTATACTCAGCTGGAAGGGGATAGGATCAAGCTGGTCTTCGCCTATCAATACTTTTCCTTGCGTAAGGACGATGAGCTTTTTGACTTCATACCTGTAGAAGGAAAAGAGATCATAGTTAACGCTAACTCGTTACAAGTCGAGAACCTGTCCGAAGTATTTGTCTTCCAAAAAGGAAATCGTTTTATTCGACTTCCTCTATACCAACTCCTATTAGTCTCTGATATTCATGTACACCTTCAAACCATTATTAATGCAAACAATGTAGACGAGTCTAGCTCGATGCTATTAGAAGGAACACAGGAAATTATAGACCATTTAGAAAAAGAAAATTTTGATAGAATGATAGATTATGCCTTACTCCATAAAGATGCAACTCTATTTAGAGAACTACAACAATACAAAGACACGTACGGAGGACATCATGTCGACTAATTTCATACCTTGAAAACACCTTGCAAAAGTTTATCTGCTGCTAAGGTGTTTTTTTTATGGCTAAATTACTGAAAGGATGAAAACAAATGAAAAAGAATAACAAATGTACTTGAACCTACTATTCCAAACAAAATATCCTCCCAATTAAAACCCAACTTAGCCATATACATAAACCTCCCACGCTTTGTGTGTTACGGGTGCCTGGCACCTGCAATAAATCTGTAATGCATGTGTAATATATACCCAATGTTTAGGAGGTTAGACAGTGTTTTAAAAATATTTTTGTTGTTTAGGAAGGCGTTAATTTCATAGTATCAATTGTTGGCTAGCTACACCGCCTTGCCCCTCGGGGTCAAATGGATAAAAGCTCCGGTGGCTGAGGAACCGCCTCCTCGCTTTTCTCCATTTGCCTGTCGGGGCAGAGATAGGCGGTTGCGCTTTTCTTGTTTGTCATTGTGGAACAAAACATTTATTCATTCAAATATATATTTGAATGATGGTTGATTTTAGAATTATCCGAACATATAATAGAGGAACAATCAAACAACTATTTGAATGAGGTGCTCAAATGCAGTCTAATGATGTATGTGAAGTAACAAAAGTTAATGAAACAATAGTAGAAGAGGTAAAACAACAGATTCCAGATTTAACAAAGTTAGTCATGCTTTTTAAAGCATTAGCGGACGAAACAAGACTTAAAATTGCCTATGCCTTAACGGTTGAAGAGGAGTTATGTGTTTGTGACGTAAGCGAAATAATTGGCTCATCAGTGGCAACTGCATCCCATCATCTTCGTTTTCTTAAGGACTTGTCTTTAGCGAAATCTCGACGTAAGGGAAAACTCGTTTATTACTCTTTAGCAGATGATCATGTTAATGAGCTTGTTAAGATCGCATATGAGCATTCTCTAGAAGAGGTGGGAACATGAATAACGTAGAAAAAAAGGAATATCGTTTAGAAAACTTATCCTGCGCCAATTGTGCGAGGAAGTTTGAAAATAATATAAAAAGTCTTCCAACTGTACAGGAAGCAACCGTTAACTTTGGAGCAGCTAAAGTTTCTGTCATAGGTGACGTAACTGTCGAGGAAATAGAAAAGGCTGGTGCATTTGATGGCATCAAGGTTGTACCTGTTTCGCAACGAAAAATAGAAAAGACCCCTTTTTTAAAACGTAAAGAGAATGTTGTGACATTGATATCTTTAATTTTTTTAATAGGAGGAGTCATTGCTTCTTTTGTTTATGAGGAATCTCATCCTGTAGCTCTTTCCTTATTTGTATTATCCATCGCAATCGGTGGATTTGACTTATTTAAGGGAGGGTTTATCAACTTAACACGCTTTTACTTCGATATGAAGACACTAATGACAATTGCAATAATTGGTGCTGCCATCATTGGGGAATGGCGCGAGGGAGCGGTTGTTGTCTTCTTGTTTGCGTTAAGTGAAGCTTTAGAGGCATATTCCATGAATAAGGCTAGGCAATCGATTAGTGAATTAATGGATATCGCTCCACCGACAGCAATTGTACGTCGGAACAATGAGTTAATCGAATTAGATACCGAGTTTATACAAATTGGTGATGTGCTGATCGTGAAACCCGGACAAAAAATTGCAATGGACGGGATTGTATTAAAAGGAAGCTCAACAGTAAACCAGGCATCCATTACGGGGGAATCTGTTCCTGTAGTCAAAACAAAAGGGGAAGATGTTTTTGCAGGTACGCTAAATGAAGAGGGCTCATTAGAAATCGAAGTAACGAAACGTGTAGAAGATACCACCATAGCCAAAATTATTCATTTAGTGGAAGAAGCGCAAGCAGAAAAAGCTCCTTCTCAACGTTTTGTAGATAAGTTTGCAAAGTACTACACCCCTGCGATAATTGGTATCGCATTTTTGGTGGCGATTATTCCTCCACTTCTAGGTGGCGACTGGAAGCTGTGGATTTACCAAGGTCTTGCTGTTTTAGTTGTAGGCTGTCCTTGTGCCTTAGTAGTATCAACGCCAGTAGCAATTGTTACAGCAATTGGAAATGCGGCAAAGCATGGCGTGTTGATAAAGGGTGGGGTTCATTTAGAGGAGATTGGACGAATCGAGGCAATTGCATTCGATAAAACGGGTACTCTTACGAAAGGCTATCCAGAAGTAACATATGTGGAAGCAGCCTCTTCAAAGGATTTTATCCAAAATATAATGTCTATTGAAGCGTACTCTCAACACCCACTAGCTAAAGCCATTGTGGAGTATGGTGCTAATAACAGTATCCATCCAATTGAAGTGGACGAATTTAAATCGCTAACAGGGAAAGGTGCGGAAGCAGTCGTAAATGGTATAAAATGGTCAGTAGGTAGCGTTGCTTGGATAAAAACGATAAGTTTAATTTCAGAGGATGTTCTTCGAAAGGTTGAGAAACTTCAAATGGAAGGAAATACGGTAATCCTTGCAACAGAGGAAGGGACTTATAGAGGCTTCGTTGCCATTGCAGACCCAATACGTTCTACCAGCAGTAAGGTGTTACAAGATTTAAAGGACATTGGGATAAAGCATACTGTTATGCTAACTGGTGACGATCCAAATACGGCAAATGCTATTGCTGCTCAACTGGGTATAACCGATGTGAATGCAGGGTTAATGCCTGATCAAAAACTAATGGCTATTGAGAGATTAAAAGAAAAGTATGGAGCAGTAGCTATGATTGGAGATGGAGTAAATGATTCCCCTGCTCTAGCCGCTGCCAATGTCGGCATAGCTATGGGTGGAGCAGGAACGGACGCTGCGTTGGAAACGGCGGACGTTGCCTTAATGGCCGATGACTTAGAAAAATTACCTTATACTATTAGCTTGAGTAGAAAAGCATTGCATATTATTAAAGAAAATATTATGTTTGCATTAGGGTTAAAGATTATAGCTCTTCTTCTTATTATTCCTGGTTGGTTAACGCTATGGATTGCCATATTTGCAGATATGGGGGCTACATTGCTAGTAGTCTTAAACTCTTTACGATTATTAAATAAGTTTAGCAATGGTCAAGAGCTTGAAAAAGTAAAGAAGTAATAAGACAGTACAAATAGGCTCTTTGGTGCTCGCTTATCGCTCACTCATGCGGAAAGCGTCCACCGAGGCCGAAAGTCAATTCTACTTTATTTTTTAAAATATATAAATTTCATTGTTTAAAAGAGGACGAGATATATTATTACTAGGTTTGGAGGGTTATCAATATGAAGCTTACAGAATGGACGATGGAAGAGCAAGAGCAACTGATACATTTTATGACAACGAATACATGGCCATATCATGGGAATTCTCATCCTGTACGAGAGTTGATTGAAAAGACAATTGAAGAGGGTGGATATCAATCTGATGAAGTAAAAACTTTTTGGGTGGAGAACGATCAAGATGAAAAAGTTGGAATTGTAAAAATCTATGATTTACAGGATGAAATTCCTCTCTTTGACTTAAGAATAGCGGATGAAGCCAGAGGAAGAGGATATGGGCCACTTGCTTTAAAAAAGATTACTGAATATGTATTTAATCTTCCAGAAGGGAAAATTCGCTTAGAGGGTCATACGCGCCAAGACAATTTTGCTATGAGAAAAACGTTTGAGCGTGCAGGCTTTGTTAAAGAAGCACAGCTGCGTCAGGCATGGTTTTCACCTAAAGAAGGATCGTACTATGATGCAGTTACATACGGAATGACGAGAGACGATTTTATAAAAGGAACTTCGACTCCAGTAAAGTGGGACGATGACTTTCATATTATCGAAAAGGTAAAAGAAGAATTGGTCTTCCCAGAAGAATTTTATACGGAAAGATTAATCATCCGAGCACCTAAAGTCGCGGATGCAGAGGCAGTTCAAAAAGCAGTGCTAGCTTCCCAGCATGCATTAAAGGACTGGATGCCTTGGGCGCAAGAAAAGGAGTCGCTTGAGCAAAGAGTTCAAAATCTTCGACAGGCAGTAGCAGATTTTATCACTCGCAAGGATCTTCGACTGCATTTGTTTTTAAAGGAAACAGGAGAATTCGTCGGGTGTTCTGGACTTCATCGAATTGATTGGGATGTTAGAAAGTTTGAGATTGGCTATTGGATTGATAGTAAATTTGAAGGTAAGGGCTTGATGACTGAAGCAGTTGAACGTATTACTACGTTTGCCTTTGAGGAGTTAAAAGCTAATCGAGTTGAAATCCGTTGTGACAGTGAAAATGTAAGAAGTCGTTCAGTTGCGGAAAGATTAAATTATACACTAGAAGGGACTCTTCACCATGATTCCTTATCTGCTGATGGTAAGAGATTAAGAGATACTTGTATTTATGCAAAGACAAAAAGATAAGGGGTTGCCTAATGGCAACCCCTTTTGTCAGACGGCTCGTCTACCAGTGACAAGTTGAATTACGAAAATAATACCTGCAATAATTAACAGCGTATGGATTAATCCTCCGCCAAAGTCTAAAAGTAGGCCTAACAACCATAGTACAATAAGTACTACGACAATGCCCCATAAAATTCTACCCATTATAAGTCATCCTTTCTTCTTAAAATTATTAATACGTGTTATTATTAATTAGATACCCCGGGGTATTACAGGTTAAACATAAATAATAATTTTTGAATAATGAAAGAAGGATAGAATTGTTAACAAACGTTATGGAAGAAATCGTTCAGAGCCTTGTGAGAGTATTGATGAGAGGGTCAGAATATCAAACGTTTTGTAAGTGTCCTCAATGTGAATTAGACATTATTGCATTAAGCTTAAATACACTTCCGACCCATTATGTAACAACCGAAAAAGGGAGAAAGGCTGTTTTTGAACGGATGAATACATTAGAAAACTTAGAGTGGATTAATAAAAGAATTATCCATTCTATTCATGTCGTTGGAAAATATCCTCATAGATAAAAAGAGCCTTGTCTTATGATAAGGTTCTTTTATACTTTAGTCCGAGGATTGAGTTATTCTATGTGAGAGTATAATAAAAGAAGTGAACTAGTTATACTAACGGTAGTAATTTTATTTACTTAAAAGCTATGTTAAAGTTATTGGTTGATTTTAACTAAACATTTCTTTTGATTCCGACTGTACAATTTAAATGACTATTCATAAATAATTTTTGAAGTGTGTTGGAGTTATTTTTACGGCTTTGTTTATACGAGTGATTTATAAATAGAACTATATAAATTAAAGCCGTTCTCCATTTATTGATTGGAGCGCCAGACGGCGACTCCTGCGGGATGGGTGATGGCTTATCGCTCACCCCGCGAAAAAGCGTCCGGTTGGCGCGGAAATTAATTCTACTTGCCTTGCCGATTTAGAGCACATCATAAATCAACCCTAGCCTTTAACATAGCCTACTTAAAAAGGTAAGAACCTAACTTAAATTGAGAAGGCCAGCCTATTGTAGTAAAATAAGTAAGAACGGATGAAAGGAAGATTAATATGCCAACACCAAGCATGGAAGACCATATAGAACAAATTTATATACTTATTGAACAGAAGGGTTATGCTCGTGTGTCTGACATTGCAGAAGCATTATCAGTACTACCATCTTCAGTAACCAAAATGGTTCAGAAATTAGATAAAGATGGGTTTTTAATATATGAAAAATATCGTGGACTTACTCTAACAAACAAAGGGATGAAGCTAGGGAAAAAGCTAGTAAAGCGTCATGAATTGTTAGAGGATTTTTTACGTTTAATCGGTGTAGAAGAAGAGAATATTTATGCAGACGTGGAAGGAATCGAACATCATTTAAGCTGGAACTCTATAGACCGGATTTCAGACTTAGTTCTTATATTAGAGGATGATACTTCTATTCAAACAAAGCTACTAGAGCTAAGAAGAGACTTAAACGACTAAATGGAATGACTATAAAAGTTTATCTTGCAATTGAATAGGTTATAAGGAAATTAAGAAAAGGTACATACACTCACAACTTAAGCGAATTCAAATTATATATTTGGAAAAGAATATAAGTAAGCTACACTAAATCTCCTTGAACTAGGAGAACAATCTAATTTTACGGAATTAACAAAACTATAGATTTATAAATAGTAGGTAAAGACCAACTAAAAAGTATGGTCAGAAGGAGAGCGGTAACTTTGACAGAATTATTATCAGGTGAAATTTTAAAATTACAAGTAAAATCCAAGGAAGGATCCAAATGGATTCTTCAACATAAAGACACGGAAATAGCTTTAAATGCTTCGGAGGCGCCAGAAGAACTCAAAGAGGATGACACACTTGAAGTTTTTCTATTTGTGGATAGAAGAGGTAATCTATCTGCAACTACTCAGCTACCTTCCATTCAAAAAGGAACATATGGCTGGGCAAGAGTGATTAAGGTTTCAGAAAAAGAAGGTGCATTCGTCGATATTGGTACTTCAAAAGAGGTTCAGGTAAAGGCGGAGGATCTACCTAAGTTAAAAGAGTTATGGCCTGCTCAAGGAGATCATCTCTATATGACCCTACGAACGGATAGAGAAGGGGAGCTTTTTGGTCGACTGGCAACAGAGGACCGAGTAGAGGAGTTGTACATTGATGCACCAACAACTCTTTTAAATAGCAACCTGCAAGCTAGACCATATCGACTCCTACCTGTAGGCACATTTTTGCTAAGTGTCCCGGAAAACTATCGCGTTTTTGTTCATGAATCTGAACGTGTAGAAGAACCAAGATTAGGACAAGACCTAACTGTTCGTATCATAGATACTAAGGACGATGGCTCGCTAAATGGATCATTATTGCCTAGAAAGCATGAACGTTTGGGTGACGATGCGGAGTCAATCTACCGTTATTTAAAGGATGTTGGTGGTAAGATGCCATTTACGGATAAATCATCACCTGAGGAAATTAAAGAAATGTTTTCGATGAGTAAGGCAGCCTTTAAACGTTCCCTAGGTAAACTAATGAAAGAAAAGAAAATTATTCAACAGGACGGTTGGACTGAATTGAAGCAATAGGATTAGATAATAAGGAGGAAAAAGCATCGATAATTATCGGAACTTTTTACTCCTTTTTACGTACTAATGATAGTACCAACCAAGAGAAAGGGGTTTTAGGGGAATGAAAAAAATGGTACAAGTATGGTTAGCTATTTTTCTTGTTGTAGGAGTTTTAGCCAATTCCAATGTAGCGTTGGCAGATACAAATGGAGAAACAGGAACCGAAGTAGTCAATGAAAAATTTGGTGCACCGATTGTTGTATACGGAGGTAACCTGACTGACGACCAAAAGAAAAGTGTAAGAGAAAGCTTGAAAATTACAGATAAATCAGATGTACAAGAAATTGTTGTGACAGGAAAAGATTTAGCCACCTATTTAAAAGATGGTGATGCCTCAGCAAGAATGTTTTCATCTGCAAAAATAACTAGAAAAGATTCAGGTTCGGGTCTTGTTATTAACATAGTGACACCTGATGACATTACAGAAGTAACTGCTGATATGTATGCCAATGCAATGCTTACAGCAGGAATTGAGGATGCGGTGGTAGATATTGCAGCTCCAAAGCCGGTAACAGGACATTCTGCTCTAGTTGGTATTTATAAAGCCTATGAAGTTACTGGGGGAGAGCTTGACCCAGAACGGACAGATGTAGCAAATGAAGAGTTATCAGTGGCAACGATTCTTTCTAAGGATGCTGGAGTAAACGAAGAAGAGGTTACAGAGCTTTTAACAGAAATTAAAAAGCAAATTGCTGAACAAAACCCTGCCTCTCGTGAAGAAGTAGAGAAAATAGTTTCGGAACAGCTTTCCAAATTGAAGATTGAGCTATCTGATAAAGATCGCCAATTGTTAATTGACCTGATGGACCGTATACGTCAGTTGGACATCGATTTTAGTAAATGGTCAGATCAGTTAAATGACTTTAGTAAAACTATTGAAGAGAAGTTTAATCAAATAAAAGATAACGAAGGATTTTGGCAAAGTGTAAAAGACTTTTTCAATAATCTAATCGATTCTATTCGTTCTGTTTTTAGTTAAATGGAACCCTAGTAGTCGCCGGCTCCTCTCTAAACAATGAGAATAGAGAAATTTTTAATTAGAAATTAGTTACCTTTAAAAGAATGAAAGACGTGAAATCAAGTTGTTGCTGATTTCACGTCTTTTAATTTATCTATTAGTTAGTCCGATTCTCTTACTATAAATAAGTTGGAAATTTGCATTAAAAAATTGTATTTGATAAAATAGGTATAATAAATATCTCGAATTCGAGATAAATGGAGGTTATCATATGAAATTGGCTGGAATTCACCATGTTTCTGCTATAAGCGCCGATATAAGTAAAAATCATGATTTTTTTACAAGAATATTGGGGATGCGTTTAGTTAAAAAAAGTGTAAACCAGGATAATCCGTCATCGTATCATTTGTTTTATGCTGATGCAGTAGGGACTCCTGGAACGGATATGACGTATTTTGACATACCAATGGCAGGAAGAACATATCCTGGAGTGTCAAGCATTAGTAACACGGGGCTTCGTGTAAAAAGTGAGGCAGCTTTGCAATTTTGGAAAAAGAGATTACATGATCTTGAAGTTCCTCATGATGAAATTTCCGAAATGTTCGGTAGAAAAACTCTATATTTTGAGGATTTTGAAGGATCAAGGATGAGACTAGTTGTAGATGACGGCAATGGAATTCCATTTGGGGAGCCATGGATAAAGGAAGAGATAAGCGGAGAAAATGCTATAGTAGGCTTAGGTCCGGTTACACTTACTTTAAAAAATCCAGAGCCTACAAAGAAAGTTTTAGAGCAAGTATTAGGATTCACTTTAATTGGTTCTTACCGCTCTGCTATTACCGATGCACCTGATATTCAAGTGTACTCTGTAGGAAAAGGTGGCCCAGCAGGAGAAGTTCATATTGAAACAAGAGAAGATTTACCAAGAGAGAGACCAGGAAGAGGAAGTGTTCATCATGTGGCATTTCGTATTCCTCATATGGATGATTACCCTAGATGGGAAGAACTCCTTCGAGCAAAAGGCTATACAACTTCGGGCCTTGTAGATCGGCATTATTTTAAAGCAATCTATTTTAGAGAACCTAACGGAATCTTATTTGAGCTTTCTACAGATGAACCTGGATTTGATACAGATGAAAAGTTGGAAACGCTAGGTGAAACTTTGGCTTTACCTCCTTTTTTAGAGACACGACGTACAGAAATTGAGGCAAAGTTACGTCCGTTGTCAATTAATAAATAGTTGTGTTAAGATTCATAAAAAGGAGTGTGTGATAATGGATTTTCAATATAAAGAACTTGGCAATGATGTATTTGCCTATCAAGTAATAGAAGATGGGGAAAGACTTGGTGAAATTACGTGGACCCTGCTAGGAGACGTGATGGTTATGGACCATACTTTCGTTTCAAGTAAGCTTAGAGGCCAAGGAATTGCAAAAAAACTATTAGACAACGCCGCTTCCTATGCACGAGAAAACGATTTGAAAATGGAGCCTGTTTGCTCATACGTAGTAGATGCATTCGCTAAATCTGATGAATACGACGACTTAAAGGCATAATAAAAGGCAATCCTCTTTAACTTAGTTTAAAGTGGATTGCCTTTTACGTTTTCACAATTAAATGGAAGTGAATAGAACTAGAATACCAGTTAATGCGGATGCACCTGCCAATGTATATAAGAAGTCTGTTTGATTAAAGATCAATTTCTTTTCCATGTTAATCTTCCTTTCTATTTGGTGTTAATAATAAAATACCCGTTTTTAGTAGAGTGAAACAGGTTTATTAAAAATAACTCAGGGAAATTGATGATTAATGAAACTTTTTTAATTTACTTTCGTACAATAGCTATGTCAATTAATAATAGGGGGTAGGAAAATGATATCAAGAACAGGAGAAGTAGTATTAGGAATTATCGGAGCAGTTTTTAATGTAATTGCAATCATACTAGTTTCTTTACTTGTCATTAACGGCAGTACAGCACTACAAGATGAGGAATTTTCAACTATCATGGAACAAGAAATGCTTAATGATCCGCAACTAACTGCAGAAGAAGCAGAACAAGCTTTAGGTTTTGTTGAAGTATTTGTAGACTTATTTGGGGTTATTGGCTGGGCAGCTGTTGTTGCATTCGTAATCAGTTTAATCTTTAACATTTTAGGAATTGTATTTGTTTCTAAAAATAAAAAACCAAAGCTAGCAGGTATCATGTTCATTTTAGGTGGAATTTTTGCAGGAATTATTTCCTTAACATCTATCATTTTATATGTAGCTGCAATCATGTGTTTCGTCAGAAAATCACCAGTTAAATTTGAAGACGAATATACTACGGAACAAACATACTAAAAAAACACCGGCTTAATAAGCCGGTGTTTTTAATGGAAATAAATATTTAGCTGTAGACAATGGGTGGCCTTCAAAGTATTCATCAAACTCTTCGAGACATTCAAAGCCATAGTGTTCGTAAAAAATACGAGCACGTTCATTTTTACTTTCTACATAAACAAATAATTGTTTTCCAATAGACATATGGTTAACGCCAGCTTCTAATAGCTTCCTACCGTACCCCATTTTTTGAAACTCTGGAAGTACGTAAATAGCTGTAAGCTCAGCATCACCATCTTCGTCCACATAAGTAAAGTTAGCAAAGCCTATAGCCTCACCTTTATATTCAGCAATCAAAAATATTGTTTTTTCTATACGTTTGGCTATCATCATCGGAGAATAAGCTTTTTCTAAAAATAGTTTCTGAATGTTTTCTGGTATTATATCTTTATAAGTATCATTCCAACTGACCTGTGCGATCTGTTGTATAGTAGGAATATCATTTAACGTAGTCGCCCTTATCATTTGAAACACCTCTTTTAGCTTTTTGTAATCATAACAAAATATCGATCAATCTTCTATACGTAATAACAAAATAATTGAAAATAAACATTTTTACATAGGAGGCAAACATGTCCTGGGAGTTAAAGAAATTTAGTGAATTAGATACGCATAATCTTTATGAAATACTAAAACTTCGAGTAGAGGTTTTTGTTGTTGAGCAAAACTGTCCATATCCAGAACTAGACGACTGTGATCAACAAGCTCTTCATCTTTATCTTAAAGAAAATAACGAAATTCTTGCTTATTGTCGTATTCTACCTGCAGGTCTCAAGTATGACGATTGCTCAATTGGAAGGGTAATTGTTAGGGAACAGGCAAGAGGAAAAGGTTACGCACGGGTGCTTATGCAAAAAGCTATAAACATAATTGAAACTTCTTGGAACGTTCCGTGTATAAAGCTATGCGCTCAAAGTCACTTACAACATTTTTATCAGTCCGTCGGCTTCGAAACAATTAGTGATGAATTTGATGAGGATGGTATACCTCATGTCTATATGATTAGGTCAAAAAATTAATAAGTGTTATATTGTCCTTATTAGGGTATACAAATCTTATAAATATATAGGAGGTAATAAATATGGCGAAAAATAGATCACTCTTATTGGCGGGACTTGCAGCTGGGGCTTATGCCTATTTCAGGAAAAAAGAAAATCGTGACAAGGCAATGGAAGCATTTAATAATACGAAAGATAAAGTAAATTCTTTCATGGAAGCTCAAAAGCAAGGCACGAGTGAGGAAGAAACAGGAAATCCTAATCCTTACTATGAAGAAGATAATAATATGGTGAATGAGGGAGCCATGACAAGCGTCCAGTATTACAATGAGGAAGAAGCTGAAGCTACTCCAAACTCAGTTTCTGACAAGGATATAAAACCAGAAGACAATAAACTTTAAAAAAAGGTGCCTAATAGGTGCCTTTTTTATTTTACATATATAGATATTACTGTATAATTTCTAAAAAATACCTTTAAAATTAATATGGTGAATAATGGTACTTAGGCTCTATCTAATTTCTCCTCAAAGGAATTTCTCATTTCTATATTGTTCCTTTGGTTGAATTAGCATTTATCTATCACTGCCGCAGTTTCAAGATAGGATATTTAGGGTACGAAAAAGAAACGAGTATATTTTAAAGGAGGAAGCAAAAAATGAAAAGGGCAATGTTAATTTATAATCCTTCTGCTGGGCGAGAAGAAGCAAAACAATTTAAAGATAGAGCAATTGAAGTATTAACGAATTTAGGTTTTGATGTGACGGTAAAAGAAACACAAAAACAGGATGATGCTACACATTTTGCGGAAATGGCTTGTACTGAAAAAATGGACTTTTTGTTAGCCATGGGTGGAGACGGAACGATAAGCGAGGTAGTGAATGGTCTTGCTGAACGAGAAGACCGACCTTTATTCTCTTTTGTCCCCCTCGGTACAGTGAATGATTTTGCAAGGGCTCTTGGCATTCCGCTTGAACCAGACATTGCAATAGAAGCACTTAAGATGACCAATACGGAACAAGTTGACGTAGGAAGAATCGGTGATAAGTACTTTGTTAATGTAGTGGCAATAGGGGATATTGCTAGTAGTGTGGCAGATACTCCTGTGGAACAAAAAACGAGGTATGGATCTATGGCATACTTAATGGCTGGGGCAAAGGCAATCATCTCCAATGAAGAGGTAGAGATGACAATTACCCATGATCACGGTTCATGGAAAGGGACATCTATATTAGTTTTAGTTGCCCTAACCAATTCTGTAGGTGGATTTGAGAACTTGGTTAAATCTGCTAAAATTGATGATGGGAAAATGCATGTCTTTATCATAAAACAAGCAGGATTAGCGGCAATCGCGCGCATGGGAACAAAAGTAATGCTAGGAACACTAGGGAAGGATGAGGGAGTAGAGACATTTACTACCGAGAAGCTCCGAATAGAATCGAATCGCCCATTATTTTGCAACGTAGATGGTGATCAAGGAGACTGTACTCCTCTTGATATACACATTCTTCCTAGGCATTTGGAAATGCTTTTACCTAAAAAAACAGAAAGCAATTAAAAGTCTAGTTTTTTACTATAAAATGCTATAAAATGATTCTACATCCCTATTTAAAAGATAGGTACAAATGGACTATAAAATTGACTGGAAAGATGAGGTACTTATGGATAATACAGAAAAAATATTCTTAGATTACTTCACAAAAGCCTATGCCAAAGAAATGGGTATTACTAATAGAGTAGAAGGTCTTGATAAATTTTTTGAATTAGAAAAGAAACTATTCTTAGATATGTATTCTTTTGAAATTGAGAGAGCGAAAAAGGTATTAAGAGAAATCATTGACTTAATTATCGCTACTAATAACAAGCAAATGATTCAAAATGTAAAGTACTATTACATACAATTATCCGCTGTAATGGCTAGAAAGTTGTATGAGAGCCAGGTTCCGCTTGATAAGGTAATGGCCTTTAATAATGCTAGCGTGGAAATTATAGATACGAAGATGAGTGATGCACAGTTTTTGCAGTGTGCAGATGAGCTAGTAGAATTCTTTGTTATGGTAATTACGGAGAGGAAAAAACCTTCCTTTGGGCACCAGACAGTAAATAAGGTAATTCTTTATATTAATGATGAAATTGAAACAAATCTAACAGTAGAAGATATCGCCAAACAATTTAATATTAGTACTAGTCATCTCTCTAGAATTTTTAGAGAACATACTGGAGTAACGCTGGTAGAATACTTAAATATTAGAAAGGTAGAAGAGTGTCAATACTTTTTACGCCATACAAACAAATCAATATCAGAAATCTCTAATTCATTCCACTTTTGTAATCAGAGTTATTTCACGCGTATTTTCAAAAAATACACGAGTCTTACTCCTAAGCAGTTTAGAGACCATCAAGAACATCCTAATTTTAAGTATAATTTTCCAAAAGAGCCCAAAACTTATTAAAGGTTTGTTTAAGTAATATTTGAAAAATAGCTTCATAGAGGGTATACTCGATATAGTTTGAAAAATGAAGGTGAAGCGATGAAGAAGAAAATCAGTTTATTCACTATCCTTATTTTTGCAACAGTCCTACTAAGTGGCTGTTCAGGAATAGAAAACAAAGAAGGCACTTTTTACAATATATTTGTTCGACCTTTTGAGTTTTTAATTGAATTTTTTGGAGACATTTTTAACGGTAGTTACGGGATGGCAATCATTGCTATTACTATTCTTATTCGTTTAGCCTTAATGCCCTTGATGCTTAAAAATTATAAGAATCAACAAGGTATGAAAGAAAAAATGGACAAGCTCAAACCAGAGATGGATGAGATCCAAAAGAAGCTAAAAGAAACAAAATCAAAAGAAGAACAAATGGTACTACAACAAGAAATGATGGGCTTATACCGTAAGCATAATGTGAATCCATTAAACATGGGTTGCTTACCAATGTTGATTCAGATGCCAATTGTTATGGGATTATATTTTGCAATCTTATATTCAGCTGATATAAAATCACACGAATTTTTATGGTATAACTTGGGGTCACCTGATATCGCTATGACACTTATTGCTGGGGCTGTATATTTTGCACAAGCAAAAGTTTCTCTATGGACAGTGCCTGAGCAACAGCAACAACAAATGAAGCTGATGGTTTATATTTCACCGATCATGATTATGTTCATCTCGTTCAGTTCTATGGCAGCATTACCGCTATATTGGGCTGTAGGTGGTATCTTGTTAATATTCCAAACATATTTAGGTCGTAAGTTTTATTCGAACCATCCAGAAAAAGCAGAAGAATCTGTATAATAGAGAGAGGAGCTTTTTGTAAAAAGAGCTTCTTTTTTTTATGTCTAGCTCCACCGCCTTGCCCCTCGGGGTCAAATGGATAAAAGCTCCGGTGG
>NZ_CALIED010000064.1:0-1783 GCF_938022135.1 uncultured Psychrobacillus sp. | reverse complement strand
GGGAATAGCTCTGTCCGAATCTCGCTTCCAAACGTAATTGCATTCCACTGACTCGGCTGGAAAGTAATGTCCTTTACCCCTGATGTAAACATTCCCTCCATATCCACAAGCCAATTGCCCATCGTTTGAATATCTGCTTCGACTGTGGTTAGTGATGTGGTTTGAGAGCTATCGAATTCATGCAGCTGTAAAACCGTGTCGTCACGTTTCTTTTTAGAATTTTGAACTCCTTCTTGTACTTCACTATCATTAAGATGAGGTAGCGCAACGATATCACTTACTGTATCCATGATACTGTTTGCTTCGTTTGTAAGTCTTTCCGTTATGTTGGCAATCAGCGTCAGTCCCTGTTCCAACTCTCCCTCTAAGAATTGCTCAAGGATATACCCTGCCGTATCTGGTTCTAACGACAAAAGAGCAGCTTCAATTTGTTGGAGCTTTTGCTTGTAACTATCGGAGAAAACAAGGAAAAAATGAAGGAAAGGTAAATGAACATCCGAGTAAAAACCTCGGATTGCACTACCTCCTGCCCCTTTCAATACCTCCTCCATTGCCACTAGTTCTTTAACTGTGTTTTGAATATTGCCCACTTCATTTTGCAAACGTTCCAACATAGCTATATTACGTTGCAATCCATCTTGAAGTAAGTCTACGTCTAGTATTTTCATAGGCATACCCTCATTGAATCGGGTACAATGAAGCATTTCCAATTTTCTTTATTATACAATATTCCCCACCAGATAGACATAATTTCTCCTCCTCTAGCAATCTTCCATTATCTATAATATTCCATTTTTTATATAGAAAGGTAAAGAGAAGTCTAGTATTTAGCACTAAAATGATTCAGAAGAAACAAGGCAAGTTTTACAGAAATAAGCATTTAGAATTAAAGAGATATAGTATTTTGGAATTATTACTACAAAAATAAAAAGACCCTCTAATAGATAGAGAATCTTCTTTTTGAAATACTATTTAAATCTTGGAACGCTTCGTGATAGAAACTATTTAAGTTTATTGCTTATCTATTGATACTTCTGATCGTTTCCATAAAATGCTTTAACACTCGTGCAGTTAATCCCCAAATAGTATAGTTTTTATAATCATAAAACCATTCCTCAATATCTCTAGGTCTCCATTGATATTTGTCCCCATTAAATATCTTTTCATAAGGAAAGTCCATCGGTGGCATAGGTTGAACAGAGACAGTGTGCATATAAGGCTCATAGTCTAAGAGCCAGCTAATTGGTATGGTAAATACTTCTTCAACCTCTTGTTTGTTGAAACTTTCGATTTGGTGATGATCAATAGTGGCCACGAATGGATAGACCACGAAAGATGAAGAAGCAATATAAGGACTCAATTGACCAATAACTTTTATAGATGTCGGGTCTATTCCTAACTCTTCATGTGTCTCTCTTATTGCAGCTTCCAATGGAGAGGCATCTGTAGTATCAATACGACCACCTGGAAAACTGATATCTCCGGGCTGTTTTCGCATCGTTAAGGACCGCACTTCAAACAACATATGCCATTCTCCTTCCACTTGCACAAGTGGAAGCATAATAGCTGAGCGCAGAGCTGTATCCTCTCCAATAAATAGTGGCTGGCTATGCTGTAATTTTTTTGTTAGATCCTCTAAGAACATAGAATCCCCCTTGCCTTATTTATATATATATTACTAGAGTACCATGAATACTGTTTCGTTTAAAATAAATGGACAGCAAAACAAAAAAGCCGCCACCGATTACTCGGTGACGACTTTCTTTGGTGCCCAGCGACGTCC
>NZ_CALIED010000063.1:0-20556 GCF_938022135.1 uncultured Psychrobacillus sp. | reverse complement strand
GCGTAAAGAGACGATCGAGCGTGTCTTTGCCGATGCCAAAGAAAAGCATGGTATGTGAGAGGCAGATTTCCGCTCTAGGCGGACGCTTTCCGTGGGGTGAGCGATAAGCCACCGCGTGGTTGTGATGTCTTATCTGTCTCACTCATCCCACAGGAGTCGCCGCCTGCGCTACAATCATAGGAGGGGTGGCCCAAAAGAAAACATTATAAATTGCTTGCTACAAACATTATCTTTAAGCTTACTTTAACTTCATCTATTAAAATGCTCCTCATTTGAACAAGTAACTTCACCAAAATTATCAAAGTATATCTAACACACGATTATAAAATGATAGATAAAACAGGAAACAAAACAAGTAAGACTACCATACTTTGAATGAAAGTTGATATTATATCTTTTTTCCAAGTGTTATTTTTGGGATAACGATTGTTCAATCTTTGAAAGATGAGTAGGAAACCCCACCAAATGAATAAATTTATTAAGAACTGACTGATGTTATCATAGAGCATAAATCTCCCTCCAAACTAACCTGCCAATTTATTTAAATACGTTTCCCTTGCAAAGAAGTTTTAAGAAACTTGAAATTTATTTAAATAAATCTTTTTAAATAGTTTCCAAATATTTTGTTCATAACCTTGGGTGTGTTTTCTAAATAAACATTAATTTGTTCCATGTTCGATTGGAGTTTATCAGTGTTACTTTCATCTGTTGGAAAATCAGATATTCCTTTAATAATAATACATTCAACATCATTCTTCTTACAGATATAAGCAATTGCACTCGCTTCTGTATCGGCTATTGTTATTTCGTTTTCTTTAAGTTCTAAATAGTCCTCCCACATAACTACTGCTTTATCCGCCGTCCCAATTGTTCCTGTATAAAAATCATCTCCTCCATATCTAGATAAATCAATATCGACTATGAAGGATTGTTTAATAAATGGCTCAATTTCTTTTACTGTACAATCATATTGAACGGCTTTATTGGGTACAAAAATATCCAAATTACTGTACTTCTCATCTATTCCTGCACATGTTCCAGCAACAATGACTTTAGCTAAATTAAATTTAGAAATCATATACTGATTGCCACCAACACCATTTACTTTTCTGACACCCGTACTATAGAAAACGAGTACAGTATCATTAATTGTTCTTATGAAATACTCACCGTATGGGTAACTGAAACGTTCGTTATTTTTTATGCTAAAGTATTCCAAGGTCGCTTCGTATTCCCACTTCGTTGCAATGCTTATTCCGATCATCGATTTATCACCCTACAAATAAAATTTGTCACTATATAATGTCTCTACACGGTTTAGATTAACTATTGATCTATATAGGCACAACAACTTTTGAAATGATATATGGCTTATCTCTCAATATATCCATACATGAACTGTAGCAAATCATCTCTAATTATTTTTGCAAATGATTTAAAATTGATTTCATCACCGAGTCTTGAGACATACCGGTCGTTAGTATTGTCTCGCCATCCGTTCCAAGTGAATCGTTCGGAGTCCACCAAGTTCGTAACGAATCTTCCCCAAATTTAGCCTTTTTCGAACGTATGTTATGGCGTTTTACTGTTTCCTCAAATGGTATATCAAAATAATAGATATATGCTTTCCCATTGTAAAAATCTATTAGGTTACGAAGCATTTCACCATACCTTTTTTTACTCAAGATTCCTTCTAATATAACAAATTCACATTTATCTTTACCGTATTCAGTGATGTGCTGTATCAAATCCATCGAGAGATTGCCTTTTTGATCATGAATGTTCAGCATATTTCGTCGAACATCATCCTGAGAAACTAAAAGCGTCCCACTTCCCAAATGGTTTTGAAGTATTTTGGCAGTTGTAGTTTTTCCACTCCCAGAGTTACCTCTAATAATAATTAATTTAGATTCCATATGATCCCCTTGATTGTTTGAAAAATTTTACTATATATTAAATTCCATCCATAATGGATTATTCCTTCTTTAACTTAACCTAATTATTTCTAATACCGCTCTACAAAAACACCCCTTATCTAAGCCGAGCCAAAAAGAAATAGGCATTTTTGAAATTTTTGAAACTTTCCTTCATCAGGTCCGTAAAATAACTATACATAGAGAAGGGGGAAAAATATGAGTACAAAAAGATTGTTGACTATTATCGCTGTATCTATTGTTGGCATTGTTCTTCTATCCGCAGTATTTACATCTTGGTATACAGTAGATGAATCCGAACAAGCAATAGTCATTACATTTGGAGATGCAAGCGAGCCAATAACAGAATCAGGATTGAAATTTAAGTTTCCTTGGCCAATACAGAAGGTAGAAAAGCTATCGAAAGAAACCTTCAGTTTACAGTTTGGTTATAAGCAAGACGCGAATGGGGAAATCACTTCCTATGATAAGGATACTAAAATGATTACTGGAGACGACAATATCGTTTTAACAGACTTGGTTGTTCAGTATAAAATCACAGATCCTAAAGCGTACTTGTTTAATTCTGAAAATCCAAAGGAAATGTTACATGATGCAACCTCAGCATCTATTCGTTCAGTAATCGGAAATTCGAAAATTGATGATGCTTTAACTTCAGGTAAGGCTCAAATTGAAGCAGATACAAATGAGTTGCTTGCTTCATTGATTAATAAATATGAAATTGGTATTACTGTGTTGACGGTAAAGCTACAAGACGTAGAGCTACCGAATGCAGAAGTTAGGGCTGCATTTACAGCGGTAACGGATGCGGAAGAAACTAAAAATACAAAAGTAAACCAGGCAGAAAAGTATGTAAATGAAAAGGTTAGTGTGGCTGAAGGTGAAGTGGATGCAATTAAATCAGAGGCTATAGGCTACCAAACAGCACGTATTGAACAGGCAAAAGGAGATGTTGCCTTATTTGATAAGCTATATGCCGAATATCAAAATAATAAGGAAATCACTAGACAGCGATTAGTAATGGAAACATTGGAAGCTGTTTTGCCTAATGCTAAAATTTATATAATGAATGATGAAGGTGGGACGATGAAGTATTTACCACTTCAACAAATAGAGTCCTCTAAACAAGGTGCACCACCGCCTAGCACTACTACTGAGAAAAAGCCTGAAGAAGGGAGTGGACAATAATGTCAGATAACAATAACCCTTTTGCAAATTTAGAGTCAAAGTTTAAAACTGTGCCTAACAAACCTAAAAAAGAAAAGACTCCCATTGATTATAAAAAGCATACTAAATCGTTCATTTCAATTTTTGTAGTCTTTGTACTTGCAGTAATTGCCCTCGCTAATATATATGTAGTCAAGGAGGGGGAATATAGAGTTATTCGTCAGTTCGGTGAGATTAAAAGTATTAAAGATTCTCCCGGCCTGCATATGAAAATACCATTTATACAAAGTGTAACGACCATTCCAAAATACCAAATGAATCATAATTTATCTGAGGCAGAGATCAATACAATGGATAAGCGACGTATAATTATCGATAATTATGCAGTTTGGAGAGTAGTCAATCCAAAGGACATGATTTCTAATGCAGGAAACATAGTGAATGCAAGCTCTCGTATGGAGGAATTTATATATTCAGTAGTGCGATCAGAGCTTGGTCAATTAAATTATAGTGAAATCATTAATGATGAAAATTCATCGCGTGGTAGTTTAAATGACCAGATTACTAAAGAAGTAAATGAACTTCTATCTAAAGATAAATATGGAATAGAAGTAGTAGATGTCCGTATTAAAAGAACCGACCTGCCAGAAGAAAATGAGCAGTCTGTATATAACGAGATGATTTCCGACCGTGAAAGTGTTGCTCAAAAGTTTTTGTCTACTGGTGATGCTGATAAGAGAAGAATTGAAGCGGAAACGGATAGTACAGTTACGAAGATGATAGCTGAAGCTAAAAAAGAGGCTGCTCTTCTAAGAGCTGAAGGGGATGCGGAGGCTGCAAGAATTTATAATACTAGCTTTTCAAAGGACCCTGAATTTTATTCTTTATATAGAACATTAGAATCCTATAAGAAGACAATCGGTGAAGATACGATGATTGTTATTCCGTCCGATTCACCTTATGCCAACATCCTATCTGGATACTTAGAATAGTATATGAATCGTCATTCCCCTTACTGTCGTGGTAAGATATAGGGAATGACGATTTTATTTTTAAAATATAAAATACCGTTTTTTAATACGTTGTACAAGCTAATGGAAAACAATATAACTAAGGAGTGAATAATTCATGTCATCCGAAAAAATTCTATTATTAGATGGGAATAGTTTAGCTTATCGTGCATTCTTTGCCCTTCCTTTATTAACGAACGAACATGGAATACATACAAACGCTGTTTATGGCTTTACAATGATGCTTCAAAAAATTATGGATGAAGAGAATCCTACACACATGCTCGTGGCATTTGATGCAGGGAAAACTACCTTCCGCCATTCAACTTTTGGAGAATATAAGGGAGGAAGACAGAAGACTCCACCCGAGCTTTCAGAGCAATTTCCATATTTACGCAAGCTTATAGATGCTTATGGCATTAAACGATATGAGCTGGAAATGTACGAGGCAGACGATATTATAGGGACTCTAAGTCGACAGGCTGAAAAGAAGGGACAGCAGGTTGTCATTGTGTCAGGTGACAAGGATTTAACTCAGCTAGCTACTGATTCGACTACAGTGTATATTACGAGAAAAGGAATAACAGACATAGAGAAATATACACCAGAGCACGTTCAAGAAAAATACGGACTTACACCACTTCAAATCATCGATATGAAGGGATTAATGGGGGATTCCTCTGATAACATTCCGGGAGTTCCAGGCGTTGGTGAAAAAACAGCCATTAAACTTTTAAAGGAGCATGGATCTGTTGAGCAACTATACCAAGCACTCGATTCAGTTAGTGGTGCTAAGCTAAAAGAAAAGCTTATAGCCAATGAAGAGCAGGCGAAGATGAGCAAGGAGCTTGCAACTATTGAAATAAACGCTCCTATCGATGTGTCACTTGAGGATATCACTTATAGTGGTCCAAACATGGATGACGTCATTTCCATATGGAAGGAGCTATCCTTTAAAACTTTATTGGAAAAAACGGAGTATGTGGCAGAGGAGCATTCTACCACGGAAATGACTTTTGAAATTGTAGAGAACGTGAACTCTAGTTTCTTAGTAGATGAAATGTCCCTGCACTTAGAATTATATGATGAACAGTACCATAGAGCGGATTTATTGGGCATTGCATTGTCAGATGGGGAAAAATCTTATTTTATTCCTGGCGAAACAGCTTTCCAATCAAAAGAATTTTGTGCTTGGCTAGAGGATGAGTCCAAAATAAAATATGTGGTGGATTCAAAAGCAACGCAAGCAGTAAGCAGAAAACATGGAGTAAGCATTGCTGGGGTGGAGTTTGACCTAACACTGGCAGCCTATATAGATAATGCTTCTTTGACTGCAGATGATGTTGCAACAATAGGGAAAGAATATGGTTATTATAACGTATTAAGCAATGAGCAAATTTACGGAAAAGGAGCCAAAAAGTCTGTTCCCGAGCAAGAGAAGCTTGCGGAGCATGCCACTAGAAAGGCACTGGCTTTATGGCATTTAAAACCTATACTTGAAAAGAAATTAAAAGAAAATGAACAATTTAAGTTATACAAGGAGTTGGAATTACCACTAGCATCTATTTTAGGAACAATGGAATCAGATGGAGTAAAGGTGGATAAGCAAGTACTTGTTGAGATGGGCCATGATTTAGAAATCAAGCTGAAGCAAATTGAAGGTGACATCCATGCTTTAGCGGGAGAAGCATTTAATATTAATTCACCAAAGCAGCTTGGCGTTATCCTTTTTGAAAAACTAGGGCTGCCACCTATTAAGAAAACGAAGACTGGCTATTCTACTGCAGCTGATGTGTTAGAGAAACTAGCTAGTGAGCATGAAATTATTGAACAAATTCTAATGTACCGTCAATTAGGGAAGTTAAATTCAACCTATATCGAAGGACTTTTAAAAGAAATCCATGAGAGTGACGGGAAAATTCATACGAGATACCAACAGGCGCTAACAACAACTGGACGCTTAAGCTCTATCAATCCTAACTTACAAAACATTCCAATCCGTCTTGAGGAAGGTAGAAAAATTCGTAAAGCGTTTGTACCAAGTAATCCTGAATGGGTAATGTTTGCAGCCGATTATTCTCAAATAGAGCTACGAGTGCTTGCCCATATGGCAGAGGATGCAAACCTAGTGGAAGCCTTTAAAAATAATATGGACATCCATACTAAAACAGCTATGGATGTATTCCATGTCGAGGCTGACGCTGTCGATTCAAATATGCGCCGCGCAGCAAAAGCAGTTAACTTTGGTATCGTTTATGGAATTAGTGATTACGGTCTATCTCAAAGCTTAGATATTACTCGTAAAGAAGCTGCTATATTTATCGAAAAGTATTTGAAAAGCTTCCCAGGGGTAAAGGAATATATGGATGACAGTATTCAAACAGCTAAGCAAAAAGGGTTCGTTACGACCATTTTGAATCGCAGAAGATATTTGCCGGAAATAACTAGCTCTAATTTTAATTTGAGAAGCTTTGCTGAACGCACAGCTATGAACACGCCTATACAAGGAAGCGCAGCAGATATCATTAAAAAAGCGATGATTGATATGGCAGCACGACTTAAAAAAGAAAACATGCAAACCAAGATGCTTCTTCAAGTACATGATGAGCTAATATTCGAGGCTCCTCCAGAAGAGATTGCACTGCTCGAGAAGATTGTTCCTGAGGTAATGGAGTCTGCGATTGAGCTAAACGTTCCTCTAAAAGTGGAGTATGCATTTGGATCATCTTGGTACGATACAAAGTAAGGAGTTTTATGTATGCCAGAATTACCAGAGGTGGAAGGTGTTGTTCGAGGACTTCAGCCTGTTGTCACAGGTAAGTTGATTCAATCAGTGGATGTTTCTCCAACCATCATAAAATCAAAGCAAGTTGGAAAGGAAGCTATTATCAAGGGAGCAGACGTGGAGACATTCCAAGCTGCTCTTCCTGGTATGGTGATCGCTCGAATTGAACGTCGCTCGAAATATATTTACTTTCATTTGAAAAACCAAAATGGAGAACCATTTCTGCTTGTTTCTCATTTGGGCATGTCGGGTGCGTGGTTTTATGTAAGGACTTTGGATGACATCTTGGAGGAAAAATTTAAAAAGCATAGTCACGTCACGCTTAACTTTGAAGAGGGAGACATGCTTGTATATGCGGACATACGTCGCTTTGGCGAGCTGCGTCTATTAGAAACAGAGGCAGATTATCCCCCATTACTTTTGATGGCCCCTGAGCCTTTTGCTGATCATGCACTAGAGCATTTCCTCTATATGAGCAGCTTACCTCGTTATGAAAACAAGGCAATCAAGGAATTTATAATGGATGGTCATGTCGTTTCAGGCTGTGGCAACATATATGCTACAGAGGCATTATTTAATCTTAGAATACATCCTGCACGGACAGTAAAAAGAATTAGTAAAGCTAGAAAAATTCAGTTGTTCCATGAAATTGTAGCAGTGCTATTAGACAGCATTGAAAATGGTGGAAGTACTATTTCAGATTATCGTTCTATAAATGGCGGAGCAGGAACGATGCAGCATAGACTACAAATGTATAGCAAAAAAAGCTGCCCAATCTGTGGGAAAGCTACCAAGCAGAAAACAATAGCTGGCCGAACATCTACCTATTGTGGTTCGTGCCAAAAGTAACGGAGGATTCATCATGATCATTGGATTGACTGGAAGTATCGCTAGCGGCAAAAGTACGGTGTCAAATATGTTAAAGGAAATGGGATATCCCATTATTGATGCAGATCTTGTAGCAAGAATCGTTGTGGAAAAAGGAACAGATACTCTTCAGGCAATTACGGAGGTTTTTGGAGAAGAGATACTTACTCCGGATGGAGAACTGAATCGCCCAAAGCTAGGTGAAATAATTTTTTCTTCTCCCGCCCAAAGAAAGCAGCTGAATGATATCATGCATCCAGCCATTCGTGCGGAAATGATGAGCCAAAAAGAGAAGATGTTACTAGCGGGTCACCCGGTTATTATTATGGATATCCCATTGCTTTTTGAAAGTAAGCTCCAATCTTACGTGGATAAAATTATTGTCGTTACTGTATCAGAAGAAACTCAACTGAACAGGCTAATGGCTAGAAATAATTATTCCAAAGAGGAAGCAAAAGCAAGAATTCAATCACAATTGCCACTTTCTATTAAGGAAAAGGGTGCAGATGCTGTCATTTATAATAACGGCACTTTGGAGTCAACTAGGGAGCAGCTAGAAAAAATTCTTAGAGCTTGGAAGTAATAATTATTTGAAAATAACGAATTTAAAAACAGGGTATTTTAAGGCTACATAATTCTAAAATTGTGTTATACTAATGCATGAATATAAAAGAAAAAGTATCACACGTTATAGGAGGACTTATTATATGTCAGCTTCAATTGCAATCAATGGTTTTGGAAGAATCGGTAGAATGGTATTTCGCCAAGCGATCGTACAAGAGGAACTTAATGTAGTAGCTATTAATGCTAGATACCCATTAGAAACTTTAGCTCACCTAATAAGATATGATTCTACACATGGAACTTTCTCTGGAGAAATTGAGATTGGGGATAATGCTCTAATCGTAAATGGTAAACATGTACAGATCGTCAACGAGCGTGAGCCAGAAAAGCTTCCATGGAAAGAATTGAATGTAGATATCGTAATTGAATCTACTGGTAAATTTAATGATGGAGAAAAAGCTTCTGGTCACATAAAAGCTGGGGCTAAGAAGGTTGTTATTACAGCCCCTGCCAAAAATGAAGACGCAACGATTGTCATTGGTGTTAACGATGAAAAGCTAGACGTAGTAAATCACCAAATCATCTCAAATGCAAGCTGTACAACTAATTGTTTGGCACCAGTAGTAAAAGTATTAAACGATGCCTTTGGTATTGAAAACGGTTTAATGACTACAGTTCATGCCTATACAAATGACCAAAATAATTTAGATAATCCCCATAAAGATTTAAGACGTGCGCGTTCATGCGGGCAATCTATTATTCCTACTTCGACCGGTGCAGCGAAAGCCCTTTCACTTGTATTGCCAGAGCTAGAAGGAAAGATTCATGGAATGGCTTTACGCGTTCCTACTCCTAATGTTTCTTTAGTAGATTTAGTTGTGGATGTTCAACAAGAAGTGACAGCGGAAGAAGTAAATGCTGCGTTCCAAAAAGCAGCCGAGGGCTCTATGAAGGGCATTTTGGGAATTACGCATGAGCCATTGGTTTCGATTGATTTCAATACAACTACTAATTCTAGTACTGTAGATGGACTGACTACTATGGTAATGGGTAAAACAAAAGTTAAAGTACTTGCTTGGTATGATAATGAATGGGGTTATTCTGCAAGAGTGGTAGACTTAGCTAAAAAAGTTGCAAGTGGATTGTAATATCGGAATAACTTATTATTTAATTTAATTGAGTCTGACATTATGCTTTACTAATGAATATTTTTTCCTAATATTAACATAATACCTACCTCTTTCTAGTATTACTAGAAAGAGGTTTTTTTATATTGCACTATTAGTTAAAATGTTTTATAATGGAAATCGTGTACTTCTAGTACATAGACTACTTAAAGGGTTAGGACCTCTTAGGACTAACTTTCCCCCGTGGTAGTCAACTTTGATGTTAAAAATAAAACTTATCAAAGGGGGAAACGGACATTGGAGACAATGGGACGTCACATTATTGCAGAACTATGGGAGTGCGATTTCGACAAACTTAACGATATGCAATTTATCGAACAAACATTTGTTGATGCTGCACTAAAATCAGGTGCAGAAGTTAGAGAAGTTGCATTTCACAAATTTGCACCACAAGGTGTAAGTGGAGTCGTTATAATTTCCGAGTCGCATCTAACGATTCACAGCTTTCCAGAGCACGGTTATGCAAGCATTGATGTGTATACTTGTGGTGATTTAGATCCATCAATCGCGGCTAACTATATTGCAGATGCTCTTAATGCTGGAACACGCGAAACGCTCGAAATGCCACGTGGAATGGGTCCAGTCAAGGCACCTAAAGAACGCATGACAGTTCAAGTGTAATGAAACATGAACAAAACTGAGTGAGCAGAGGAATTTATTCCTCTGCTTTTTCGATTTTATGAGGAAAAGTTGTTATAATAGGTATACAAAATTAAAGCAAACGTTTAGGAGAGGTTCTATGAAATGCCCAGCATGCCAATTTAATGGCACTAAAGTGGTCGATTCCAGACCGATAGATGATAATAAGGCAATTAGAAGAAGGAGAGAGTGTGAAGATTGTGGGTTTCGCTTCACGACCTTTGAAAAGGTAGAGGAAACTCCTTTAATTGTCGTAAAGAAAGATGGATCTCGAGAAGAATTCAGCCGAGAGAAAATATTGCGAGGGCTAATACGTGCATGTGAAAAGAGACCTGTTGCACTTGACCAATTAGAGGAAGTTGTGTTTTATATTGAAAAGGAACTAAGAAGAACAGGTAACTCTGAAGTTAAATCAGAGGAAGTTGGCGAAAAGGTCATGGACAAGCTTGCTGAGATTGATGAGGTTGCCTATGTAAGATTCGCTTCCGTATATCGCCAGTTTAAAGACATAAATGTTTTCATTGATGAGTTAAAGGAGATCTTAAAAAAGAATCCTTCATTATAAGCAATTATTTAAGGAGTAGGTAAACAAGTGATGTTATATAAGGAGCTACACTCGACAGATACATATATGATTCGCTTGCCGTATTCTTTTTCTGATTATGATCGTCAGCTGCTAACGTTATTTTATCAGCCACTAGTCGGAGCAGAAAGCATGAGCCTTTATTTGACGTTATGGGCTGATGGAGAAATGCAAAGTGAAAACCAATGGACACATTATCATTTATTAAATGTCCTTGGCTTATCATTGGGAAAAGTTTTTCAAGCGAGAATAGCGCTAGAAGCAATTGGCCTGCTGCGCACATGGCAAAAGCCCAATGGAGATGGACGCAGCTTCTGCTATGAACTTGAAGCTCCTCTAGATGCGGAATCTTTTCTAAAGGATCCTTTGTTATCCATGTTCCTACTAAACAAAATTGGGGAAAGTGCATATAAACAGCTTAGAAGCCGTTACATTCAAACGTCTAACTGGCAACATGAGTATACAGACGTCTCAAGAACCTTTGTGGATGTTTTTAAACCAACTACTAAAACAGGTTTACCTGCATCAACGGAAGAAAATTTTCAGTCAAAGACACGAAATAGTTCTGTACCTTTCTATTACGAGGATTTCGATTTCTCCTTGCTACAAGATGGCCTATCTGAGCAACTAGTTCCGAAGTCTGCCATGACAACAGAAGCTAAGGAAGTAATTGCAAAGCTTGCATTTTTGTATAATCTATCGCCAGTAGAAATGCAAAAGGTCGTTATTCTAGCTTTGGATGATGAACTTCGTCTTTCGGATGCTAGATTGAAAAAAGCTTGTGCAGAGTATTATAAGTTAACGGTCTCTCGCACTGCCCCAGTTATTCAAAAAATAGAACCAGCTTCGAAAGTAGTACAAACAGACGAAAAGAAACTAACCAAAGAAGAAGAGCTGATTCAATATTTGGAAACGACTGCTCCTGCAAAGGTCTTGAAGGATATTGCAAATGGGAAAGAACCTATACTTGCAGACGTTCAGTTAGCCAATTATTTTGTTACGCATTATAAAATGCCTATCGGGGTAGTTAATGTCCTGTTACAATATGTGCTTCTTCGTACGGACATGAAGCTGACGAAGAATTATGCAGAAAAGATTGCTTCTCACTGGATGCGCAAGGATGTTAAAACAGCTAAGGAAGCTATGGAATTAGCTAGAAACGAGCACGAGCAGTACATGAAATGGAAAAGCGAAGGATCTAAGCAAAAGACATATTCGAAAAAACCGACTAGAGAAGAAAAGGTGCCAGACTGGTTTTATAAAAAAGATGACGAGTTAAAGCGTACAGGAAAAGAAACGAATGGCATACAAGATATAGATGCTGAAAGACAAAAGCTATTAGAAGAACTAGGAATGATGAAAAGGTAGGTGAAGGAAATGGAACGGATTAATGAAACGCTCAAAAGAGTAGTCACTCCTGAATTTACTTCTCGATTGGATGAGCTGCAGCAGGAAGTATTAGAGGAACCAAATATACAAGCATTTATAGAGGAAAACTCAGATGAAATATCTAAACAGGTAATCAATCGGAGCTTGAGTAAGTTATATGAATATAAATCACAGTCTCATGATTGCAAGGGCTGTCCTTCCTTAGACGAATGTGCGAATTTTATGAAGGGCTATGAGCCGAAGCTAGTGTTAGACCGAAGCCTAATAGATGTTGAGTATGTAAGGTGTAAACGAGGGGTTATAGAGGATGAGCGTAAAAAAGTGACCTCTATGATAGACAGTATTCATATGCCTAAAGAGGTGATGGAGGCTAGTCTCTCAAGCTTAGACTTACAAGATGATAGCCGTGTTGTAGCAGTTCGAGCTGCTAAGGACTTCTTAAATGAATGGGAACGAACAAATAAATTGCCTGCAAAAGGACTTTATATTTACGGGAAGTTTGGTGTCGGTAAATCCTACTTATTGGGCGCACTAGCAAACGAACTAGCAGCGAGACATATTCATTCAGTAGTTGTATACGTCCCTGAATTTCTTCGCGAAATGAAACAGGCTATACAAGATCAATCTCTACCTGAAAAAGTAGAGTTTGTAAAAAAAGCACCTGTGCTTATGCTAGACGATATTGGTGCAGAAACAATGTCTAGCTGGACTCGTGATGAAATTATAGGAACTATTCTCCACTACAGGATGTCAGAACAGCTTCCGACCTTTATGTCTTCTAACTTTAACTATGATGAATTACAGCATCATCTTTCTTATACGCAACGAGGAGAAAAAGAGGTAGTAAAAGCAGGACGTATTATGGAACGGATCAAAGCGCTGACTATCCCAGTTGCTCTTCAAGGGAAGAACTGGAGAGAGCATAAATAACTACTTGCAAATGCTAAAGTCGTGGCGTATAATCATTTTCATAAGAACAAGTAGATGCGTTGAAGAGGATAATAATCAGTTTGTACGACTTTTTAGAGAGAGAAGCCTTGGCTGAAAGCTTCTTAAGTACCGGCAATCGATTTACCACCTCCGAGCAGCAGCTGTGAAATTGTAGTAGCAGCTTGCCGGTCACCGGTCCGTTAACCGATGCAAAGCTTCGTCTATATTCGTATAGATAGAAGAAGGGTGGAACCACGATTTAAACCTCGTCCCTTTACCGGGACGGGGTTTTTTATTTTGTCTAAAATAATCGTCTTACCTAAACCAGCTAATCTGCTCAAGGGAAGAGCGATTTTAGGCTGATACTTAATCCAAAATTATTAAGGAGTGTTCAACGTGGCAGATGTTATTAAGTTACAATTTCCAGATGGAGCAGTAAAAGAGTTTCCTTCATCAACAACTACAGAAGAAATAGCACAATCTATTAGTCCAGGGCTTCGAAAAAAAGCTTTAGCAGGTAAATTAAGCGGTCAGCTGATCGATCTTAAAACACCGATTACTGAGGATGGAGAGATTGCGATTATTACTCCTGAGTCAGATGAAGCGTTAGAAATTCTGCGTCATAGTTCAGCTCACTTACTGGCACAAGCTGTAAAGCGTCTATTTAAAGATGTTAAGCTAGGAATCGGACCAGTTATTGAAAATGGTTTCTACTATGATATTGACTCACCAGAGCCAATTACAGCTGATGACTTACCTTTAATAGAAAAAGAAATGAAAAAAATTATTAATGAAAACATCGAAATTATTCGTCATGACGTTTCTCGTGAAGAAGCTTTTGAAAAGTTTCAGGATGATGAGTATAAAGTAGAGCTTCTTGAAGCGATACCAGCTGGAGAACAAGTTTCGATTTACGAGCAAGGAGATTTCTTTGACCTTTGCCGTGGTGTTCATGTTCCTTCTACAGGAAAGCTAAAAGAGTTTAAACTGTTAAGCATTGCAGGAGCATATTGGAGAGGTAACAGTGACAATAAAATGCTTCAACGTATTTACGGAACTGCCTTCTTTAAAAAAGAGGACCTTCAAGCGCATCTTAAAATGTTGGAAGAGGCAAAAGAACGTGACCATCGTAAAATTGGTAAGGAGCTAGAGCTTTTCACTAACTCTTTAAAGGTTGGACAAGGTTTACCTCTATGGTTACCAAACGGTGCAACTATCCGACGCGTAATTGAGCGTTATATTGTAGACAAGGAGCTAAAGCTTGGTTACAAACACGTTTACACACCAGTTTTAGGGTCTAAAGAACTTTATGAGACATCAGGACATTGGGAGCATTACCAAGACTCTATGTTCCCTCCTATGGAGATGGACAATGAAACACTAGTATTACGTCCAATGAACTGTCCGCACCATATGATGATTTTCAAAAACGGTATGCATTCTTATCGTAACCTTCCTCTACGAATCGCGGAGCTAGGAACAATGCACCGCTATGAAATGTCTGGAGCAGTATCAGGACTTCAACGTGTACGTGGGATGACGTTGAACGATGCCCATTTATTTGTACGTCCAGATCAAATTAAATTGGAATTCCAAAAGGTTGTTGAATTAATCATCTCTGTCTATAAAGACTTTGACTTGAAAGATTACTCATTCCGTTTATCTTACAGAGACCCTAACAATAAAGAAAAGTACTTTGATGACGACGTAATGTGGGAAAAAGCTCAAAGCATGCTAAAAGAAGCTATGGATGAATTAGGATTAGATTATATTGAAGCAGAAGACGAAGCTGCATTCTACGGTCCAAAACTAGATGTTCAAGTGAAAACTGCTATTGGTAAGGAAGAAACATTATCAACAGTTCAATTAGACTTCTTACTACCAGAGCGCTTTGATCTAACATATGTAGGAGAAGATGGAAAACCACATCGTCCTGTTGTTATTCACCGTGGAGTAGTTTCTACTATGGAACGCTTTGTTGCATTCCTAATTGAAGAATACAAAGGTGCTTTCCCGACTTGGTTGGCACCAGTACAAGTTGAGATTATTCCAGTTTCTAATGAAGTACATTTCGAGTATGCTAAGCAAATTGAAGAGCAATTAGTTGCAGCTGGGTTCCGTGTAGAAATGGATGACCGTGAAGAAAAGCTTGGCTACAAGATTCGCGAAGCACAAATGCAAAAGATTCCTTATATGCTAGTGCTAGGAGATAAAGAGTTAGAATCAGGTAATGTAAACGTTCGTAAATATGGAGAGCAAAAATCCGAAAGTATTCCTTTCGACGAATTTTTAGCTCGTCTGCAAGAAGAAGTAGCACATAATTAATTATATAATTATATTGTTGACAAATAGTTTTGTGGATGGTATAGTTATTTAGGTTATTGAATACAAGTTTGTGGTATAAGAAGAGGCTGCCCGCTTCTCACCTGCTCGACACATTGGTTGTTGACTGGTAAGCACACGATCGACTGTAATATGTAGTTGCTACATATTTCTCATATCGGCGGGCAGACATTAACAGATGTCTGCTCGCTTTTTTATTGGATCGAAAACGGCGTGACTGATTCGTTTCTACGGAATTTATGCCCAAACCATGTATTCGCGACACTATCTGGAGGTGGATCATTATTAGCAAAGACATGTATGTGAACGATGGCATTCGAGCACGCGAACTACGCGTTATTGATCAAAATGGTGATCAATTAGGTTTAAAAACACGTAACGAAGCACTTGAAATAGCAGGTCGTGTAAATTTGGATCTTGTCCTTGTGGCTCCTCAAGCCAAGCCACCGGTCGCTCGTATCATGGACTATGGTAAATTCAAATTTGAGCAGCAAAAGAAAGATCGTGAAGTTCGTAAAAATCAAAAAGTTATCGTAATGAAAGAGGTTCGCTTGAGCCCGACTATCGATGAGCATGATTTCCAAACGAAATTGAAAAACGCGATCAAGTTCCTTGAAAAAGGAGACAAAGTGAAAGCATCTATTCGCTTTAAAGGTCGTGCCATTACTCATAAAGAGATCGGACAACGAGTTTTAGATAGATTTGCAGAAGCTTGTGCGGAAGTATCCACTATCGAGTCAAAACCGAAAATGGACGGACGCAGTATGTTCTTGGTGCTTGCACCGAAGAACGAAAAACAGTAATAGAGTACAATTGTTTAGGAGGAATTCGACATGCCGAAAATGAAAACTCACCGTGGAGCTGCAAAGCGTTTCAAAAAAACGGGTACAGGTAAATTAAAACATGACCGTGCTTTTGGAAGCCACTTATTCGCTAACAAATCTACTAAAGCTAAACGTAAACTACGTAAAACTAAAGTAGCTTCTTCAGGCGATTACAAACGTATCAAAACTTTACTTACTTACATGAAATAATTTAAACGAAATCAAATTATTCGAAAGAATAGCAGGAGGTAATGAACATGCCACGCGTAAAAGGCGGAACAGTGACGCGCAAGCGTCGTAAAAAGGTATTAAAATTAGCTAAAGGTTATTACGGTTCTAAACATACATTATATAAAGTAGCAAACCAACAGGTTATGAAATCTTTAATGTATGCATACCGTGACCGTCGTCAAAAGAAACGTGAATTCCGTAAACTATGGATCACACGTATCAATGCGGCAGCTCGTATGAACGGACTTTCTTACAGCCGTTTAATGCACGGATTGAAATTAGCTGAAATCGAAGTAAACCGTAAAATGTTAGCTGAATTAGCTGTAACTGATGCAGCAGCATTTACACAAATTGCTGATTTAGCAAAAAAAGCAATCAACAAATAAGTTAGATGAAAAGGCTGATAGATTTTCTATCAGCCTTTTTTTACAATCTAATTTAGTTTCCCTGTCGGGGCAGAGATAGGGGCTTATGCTTTTCTCGGTGTCTAGCTTCAGCCCCTTGCCCCTCGGGGCAGAGATAGGGGCTTACGCTTTTCATATTGTCTAGCTTCAGCCCCTTGCCCCTCGGGGTCAAATGGAAAAATACTGCGGTGGCTGGAGAGCTGCCTCCTCGTATTACCCATTTGCCTGTCGGGGCAGAGATAGGGGCTTATGCTTTTCTAAGGAGGATTATTATGGTTAATGTGATTCTTATTTTTATTTTATTAATGTCGGTGTCAGCGTTCGTTTTGATGGGCTATGATAAGTCTCAAGCGAAGAAAAGGGGACAACGGATATCGGAAAAAACATTATGGACTTTCGCAATCTTTGGTGGAGGAATAGGAGCCTATTTAGGGATGCAGCTATTTCGTCATAAAACATTGCATACTAGCTTTCGAGTAGGTTTTCTTATGCTATTGATCGTGTACGTATTTCTAATTGTTTGGTTACTAACAGATAACAGTCCCATCGTATTCTAGACTCAGTAGTAGAAAGCATATTTCCGAAAAGGTAATTCGTATAAATTTAATGAGGGGACTGAGATAATGACTAAATACAATAAGTATTTGCTATCAATAATAGGTTTAATAGGAGTGGTTGTAGCGGGGCTCCTTTTTCTAACTGTTACATCTAGTTATTTTAATACAAAGGAAATTAACTTACTCACCAGCGGTTGCACTGAAGCAGGGGGAGCTTCAACCTTGGAAATACATAATAACCTAACAAGTGAATATTCCTTTGAGTGTAAGAAATGAGTGTAAGCCTTAGAACGAGCCTAGATTGTTAGGTTCTTTTTTATTGGAAAAAAATAATGAAAATCATAAATAGGAGCTTAGAGCTGGCAGAAATAGTATGACTAGCGATGGAGTTTTTTACAAAAATATGAATTTTTAATTAAATTAATATATAATTTAACTATGGATTGCAGCAATAAGCGGCAACGCGCGTAGTGAGATAGAGAAGACGTCGCCATAGCTGAAATCAATTCTACATTCTTATAAAAATCATATTAATGATTGATTCAATTTACAATAAAATGGAGTGATGGATGAAATGAAGCATATTTATGCATTTGAAACGCCATATGAAGCAGTTAAATATCTAGAAATCATAGAATCCTTTAAAGTAAAACTGAATGAATTTAAAGCCTTATTAGAAAAAGAATATGAATTAAATGATTCTCCGAGAGGATTCATTTGGACTCCAGGGGACATAGCAACCAGTGTCTTTTCAGATGTTCCCATTCCAGCGTATACAAATCGGCACTTAGTCTATATGACTCCAGATATTATGGAATGGCGAAATTTTTTTATGAATATATATGGGAACGTGGAAAATGAGGTTATAAAGGATTTTTATCGGAATTTTAAAGAGGAGGATATCCTGACAATAGCTGGCCATGAAATGGTTCACCATATCGATTTGTTCCCAGATGAGTTTGATGAAGAAAGAGAAAGTATTTGGTTTGAAGAAGGAATGTGCGACTATATTGCTCGAAAAAATTTAATGACCCCTGAATCGTTTGAAACAATCACTAAAGTAGAAAGTGCAGTTGTGGCCTATTTCAATGAAAAGTTTGTAAGTAGAAGTATAGATCAATTTGGAACCGACTCTTATTCTTATGATATAACTAGCATCATGTTTGATTATTGTAGAAGCTTTTTAACCATCCAATACCTAGTGGAAGAGCAAGCGAATAATAATCCTTTGGAAGTATTTAAACAATATAATCAATGGCATGAGGCAGGGAGAAAAGAGCCTCTTAGTACATATTTTAACGTCGAGAACTTATTGATCTCATTAGATAAAGAGTCAATCATATGAAAAAAAGAATTGTTATAATGACCGTTGGAAAAACACATAGTGGAAAAACTACATTTGCCAAGGCATTAGAAGTGCATCTACCAAACTCAGTCGTGATTGATCAGGACAATCATGCGGAATTTCTAAATACTCATTACAAAAGCCTATTACCTAAGACTGCAAGCAATAAGTTAAAATACGGACTAACCCAAATGATTGTTGATTATGCAGTAAATGAAACTGATTGCCATCTAATTTTATGTAACTCTAATAGAGGTATTGGTGGTAGAGTAAGATTTTTAGATTATTATAAGAGTCTTGGCTTTACGACAATTGTCGTGAACTTTAATATACCGGAAGAGGTATTATTAGAAAGGATAAATACTAGTGAGAGAAGCACTTCTATTTTAAGGACTGCCTTAAATTTTGAGGAAGTCTTGATGCGTCAAAATGGAGAAGACGTTACTGATCCATCTGAAGAGGAAGCGGATTATTTATACGTGATTAAGAATACCGAAGACGTTCAAGCCGTCATTTCAGAAATTGTCCGATTAGCTTAACTGTTGTTCGTGATGAAAAGGGGGATTATCTATTAAGAAATTGGCAGGTATATTTATTCTGGGAATCGTAGTGTATTTTGCGATTACAACATTATTTAATTTTTGATTTAACTCTAAAATAACTCAACTTTGTTGATTGATAGCAACCAGCAAAGTCGAGTTATTTTTTTACAAGGTAGTTTAGTCCTGATTACTTAATCTACCGACATTATTTCAAAAATGAAATGCTTTTAATCCTGTTCCTTCATCAACTGTTCAATTGGACTCTTCCAATTTATTTTAGCGTTCGGGTAATTCATTCGTATTTCATTTTGCAGGAAATAAAAGTCCTCTTTTGTGAATCCCTGTAGTTTAGAAGGATCTTTAATCCAAATGAAAATAGATACTACCTCGAAAGCCTGATCAGTAGTACCAAGATATTTTTCGCCCTCAAACATGGCACCTTTATACGTAATAAAGAAATTTTTGCGTACATTTTTTATATCGTCATAGAAATAATATTGTTCTTTTTCATTTGCTTCGTCCAGCTTTCGTCTCGGATCAAATAAATAGCGTAATATTCTATAGAATACATATATAATAAGTATAATTATTAGTAATCGTATAATATGGACCATTAAAATGTCCTCCTTGTAAAATACATGATACCTGCTATACGATAGAAGAAGTAGTTTGGTTTCAAAATAATTTATTTTTTTTGAAAGAAAATAAATATATTTTTTCACAATACATATAAATCTATACAAAGGAAAGAAGGATTTAAATGGAACAAACATTAAAAGTAAAATTAATTCATGAAGATGCAATGGTACCGAACCGAGCAAATGAAGGCGATGCAGGAATGGATTTGTATTCAATTGAAGAAAAGGTAATACAAGCTGGAAAATCAGCATTAATCAGAACAGGAATTGAGATGGAACTGCCCAAAGGAACAGAAGCACAGGTTAGACCAAGAAGTGGTTTGGCGTTAAAGCATTCCATCACCGTTTTAAATAGTCCTGGAACGATAGATGAGGGCTACAGAGGAGAAGTTAGAGTCATATTAATAAATCATGGTTTAGAAGACTTTACAGTAGAAAAACATATGAGGATCGCTCAAATGATTATAGCTCCAGTTTTACAAGTGAAAATAGAGCAAACGGAAAGCTTAACCGAATCTGATAGAGGAAGAGGGGGCTTTGGTTCATCTGGGAAGTAGAGCTTAAACAAGAAAAGCGCAAGCGCCTATGTCTGCCCCGACAGGCAAATGGAGAAAAGC
>NZ_CALIED010000062.1:0-20529 GCF_938022135.1 uncultured Psychrobacillus sp. | reverse complement strand
AGAAAAAAGACTGTAGGCAAACTCCAAAATTTTTGGAGTTTGTCTACAGTCTGAGGCCAGCAATAAATGTTGGCCTTTTAAAATATTTCATTTGGAAAAGGGGGTCTACCTAAACTCTATCAAAGCAATGTAAATGGCATGTGAATTTCTTGTAAAAATTTACTTACCACTGATTATTTTTGTACTTTTTATAATAATTCACCTGACGAGCCATCAAATATAACTTACGTTTGAAATGCTTGTCCCCTTTATAAAACAATGGGTTACCCCACTTACCTTCTCCTAACAGCAAACGAATTTCCTGCTGGATAGATAGATTATCCACAAATTTCTTCAACACTATTTTAGGAACAACCGTAAATAGGTAATGTTCATTTAATAGCGTCAAAGGCTTTTCTTTGTTATAAATAACGTCATCCACAATATATCGTGCCATATTATGTCCCAGTGCAGTTACATAATAGCTTGATCTACCTTGTCTAATATTTACTTCAAAAACTTTATATTTTCCGTCTCGCTCATCGTATTTTAAGTCGAAGTTAGCAAAGCCAACGTATCCAACTGCCTCTAAGAAGTGTTGAAGCTTTTTCATTAACTCTTCATCGTAACGAGTAATAAGAGCAGTATAATTTCCGATTGCAGTCACTGTATGCTCTTGTAAAACTACTTGAGCAAGTGTACTTAGCTGTGCCTGCCCTTTTGAGCTAACATAAAATACAGAATCCCACATGTAAGTATCGTCTCCAGGAATATAATCCTGGATGATCAAATCTTCCTCATAGCCGCTCTCATTTACTTTGCGAATAACTTCATCTAATTCTTGCTGAGACTCTACTCGGTATACTTTTTGTTGACCAGCAAATTTATGCTTATAATATTCTACGCCGTTACTAGGCTTAATGATTAACGGGAAAAGCACCTCTTCAGTAAAAGGTTGTTTTTTAGAGCATGAGTAGAAATATGTTTTAGGTGTGTCGATTCCATGCTCTTCACAAAGCTTATAAAAGTTCGATTTTACTAAAAGGTTGTTCATTAGATCCTCGGTCATATAGTTAAACACATACATTTCTTTTAAAACGTCTGCATTCTCAATGATTAAACGAACATAAAAATCATTCGTGCCGATTAATAGTAACTGCTTATCTGCTGTTTTATATTTTTTTGCTACTTCTGTCAAAACGGATACAAAAGCAGATTGGTCCCATAAGTTTGAGTGTATTTCAATATGTTCAATGACACTGCTTAATTTAGTGAAGGACATTTCTTCTTTACCTACTAAAATTGGTTTAATACCATACTCCTCGTGAAAGGAAATGGACATATTGTATGCGTTCATATCTGTCCCAATTATAATAGGGATAAAGGGTTGATTATTCATGATGGACCTCCATTAACTTTTCGTGAGTGGAATATACACAGTAAAAGCCGTACCTTTTCCAATCTCACTTTCAACTTTTATTAAACCATGATGAGCTTCCACAATATGCTTGACGATTGCCAAGCCTAATCCTGTACCACCTGAATTACGACTTCTTGCACGGTCCACTCGATAAAAACGTTCAAATATGCGTTCTACCTCTTCTTCCTTAATACCAATTCCTTGGTCCTTAATTGTGAAGTAACCATATTTTTTGTCTTTTCCTATATTCACCGTGATGAAGGTATTTTCTGATGAGTAGGTAATAGCATTGGTCAATAAATTCATCATAATTTGCATAATTCGGTTGGAATCTCCCAGTACCTCTACCTTCTCATCTAAGGTTAGAGTTAATTCCATATTTTTTTCTTCTAATAAATGATTAGTCATTTCCATGCTTTGCATGAGTACATCATATAGTCTTACTTTACTTAACTTAATTTCATACCCTGCTTGTTCTACTGTTGATAGGTCTAATAAATCATTAATAAGCATTTGAAGACGATTGCTTTCCTTGTATATGATTTCTAAAAATGATAATAACGTATCTTCTTTTTTATAGGCACCATATAAAAGGGTTTCAGAAAATCCTTTAATGGAAGTCACAGGAGTTTTTAATTCGTGTGAAACATTCGCAACAAAGTCTTTTCTTACCTGCTCCAGTTTGATCAATTCAGTGACATCATGAAATACTACGACAATCCCAAGCCATCTTCCATGCTCCCCAATTACAGGAGCACCGTATGCTACGAGGTGGTATGTACTTAAATTACGTTGTATTTCAATTTGTTCCTTGCTTAGCATTTCCGTCAAAAACAGCTTTTCTATAAACGTTTCTATTTGTTCGGGTAATCCAATTTTACGAAATTGTTTTCCGTCTACTTGTTCAAAGCTTAGCTGCAACTGGTTAAGAAACGAGCGATTAACTATACTCACTACTCCGCTGCGGTCTATCATGATTAATCCGCTTCCCATATTCTCAATGAGCGTTTTTAATCGTTCTTTTTCGGTTTCACGCATGATAGATATATCTTGAAGATTTCTAGCTAATATATTAATCGAATTTGTAAGCTTGGACATTCCTGAAAAACCATCCTCAAAAGCTCGTATTCGATAATTTCCTCTAGCTAGCTCCATTGCAGTTTCCGTTAAGTGCTCAACTGGCTGCGAGTATCTTTTCATTATATTAAAGCTAATGATTAAAGCAATTAGATAAGCTAATATAAGGATAAACGCTAATGCAATCCATAAATTCATTTGAATAAAATTCACATCTTCTTCTAACAAAGAAGCATTTAAATGATTAATGATTTCTTGTCTTTCCTCGGAAGTGATATTTGTTGTACTTATATAACTTTCGATATCCTCAATTTTCCCATCAATACTCGTACTAGTAGTACGCTCGATAAAAATAGGAAATATTTGAGCCAATACTAAACCGACTCCAAGTAAAATTAGTCCGATTAAAATAGAATAAATACGAAATATTCTATTGTGAAAACTCATATTGACTTTGGCTCCTCAAACTTGTATCCAAGCCCTCTAATGGTTTTAATATACATAGGCTTACGGCTATTTTCTTCAATTTTATCTCTAAGGTGACTAATGTGAACATCTACAATCCTTGTATCACCCGCAAAATCGTAATTCCATACTGAGCTTAACAGCTGATCACGAGTTAACACTCTATTTTTGTTTTCAATTAAATACACTAGCAGCTCAAATTCTTTTGGGGTAAATTCTAAGGGCTGGTCATTCAAAAGAACTTCAAAGCGATCAGGAAATATTTTTAAACCGCCAAAGGTATAGTTGTCATCCGCATTTTTCTTTTGATGCTCGGATGTTAATACACTTCTACGAATCATCGCCTTTACTCTCGCAGTAACCTCTCGAGGGCTAAATGGCTTTGTCATATAGTCATCTGCTCCTAGTTCGAGTCCAAGCACTTTATCAAACTCTTCCCCTTTGGCTGTCAGCATGATTATAGGTGTTTGTATCTTTCTTAGCCTTAGCTCCTTACACACTTCCATACCATCTAGATACGGTAACATCCAGTCCAGAACGATTACATCTGGCTTTTCCTCCACAGCATAATTCAAGCCTTCACGCCCATCAGCAGCAGTAATAACTTGAAAACCAGCTTCCTCTAAATTATATTTCAATAAAGTTACAATCGAACTTTCATCATCTACTACTAATACTTTTTTCATTATCCTAGCCTCCATAGTCGATTTGAAACCCCCATTCCAAATCAGCCAACTAAACCGATACTTATTATAGTATGTTAAGGTTGTAAAGTGGGAGGAGCTACAAGAAACTTACCTTGTAAGACTGTTTCCTTTTCCTCGTTACGGCCTTCAACTTCTATACTAACTTCATTTTTATGTACATTAATATCGGTAATTACAAACGTAAATGTTATTAAGGAATAATGGTACGCAGGTACAGGAAACGTAATCTCTTGCCTATAAACATGAGAACCTGGACCAGGAAGATATTTGGATATTGCAGAAGTTACAATACCAGTCAACATAATCGTAGGTACAATTGGTTTTTCATATTCTGTTTTGGAAGCAAAATCATGTTGAATATAAAGAGGATTGTTATCATTTGTCAATCCTAAGTATAGTAGTATATCTTTATCCTCGATTTTCTCTGTGATAGACAGTTTTTCTCCGATGATTAAATCTTGTATACTCTTTCCGATTCTAGACATTCTCCCTAGCAATTATGTTTCAACTCCCTACATTTAAGTTACCTATATCTTATCAATAATTATTAGAGGAACGCAACAAACGATACTACTATATTCACGTATGGCTGAATACACTCTTTTCAACAGACGTTCCTTAGGAAGAAATGTTGCATTAGGTTACGTCCATTAAACAGAAAGTGTTTCATATTTAATTGAGAATGCGCCATATATTAAAATGATTAAGTTTAACTGCATAACAAAAAATGAGTGAGAAATTAATCTCACTCATTAGATCAGACTATTAAGCTAAAACCTTCATTACTGCTTTTACTGCATCAGCAGATTTACTTAACAGATTTTTTTCTTCTTCCGTCAGATCAAGTTCTATAATCTTCTCAATGCCACCTGCTCCTAGAACGGTTGGAACTCCAAGGTAAATACCTTCCATACCATATTCCCCTTCTAAGTATGCAATGGATGGAAGAACACGTTTTTGATCCTTTAGGATAGCCTCTGCCATTTCTACAAGTGAAGCAGCGGGTGCATAGTATGCAGAACCATTGCCTAAAAGGTTAACAATTTCTGCTCCACCTTTACGAGTGCGATCCACAATAGCCTCCAGGCGATCTTTATCCATTAGTTTTTCTAAAGGTATGCCGCCAGCATATGAGTATCTTACAAGTGGAACCATGTCATCGCCATGACCTCCAAGAACAAAACCAGTTACGTCTTTAACAGATAGGTTTAATTCCTGTGCAACAAATGTACGGAAACGGGCAGTATCTAACACTCCCGATTGACCGATCACTCTTTCCTTCGGTAGACCGGATTCCTTAAAGACAGTATATGTCATAGCATCTACTGGGTTGGTTAATACTAAAATCGTTGTATTTGGAGAATATTTTATAATTTCTCCAGTAACAGCTTTCATTACTTTTTGGTTTGTCTGAACTAAATCGTCACGGCTCATGCCAGGCTTACGTGCAATACCTGCAGTAATAATTACTAAATCCGAATTCTTCGTATCTTCGTAATTAGAAGTACCGATAATACTAGCATCGAATCCTTGAACTGGTCCAGCCTCCGCCATATCTAAAGCTTTGCCTTTAGTAGGGCTTTCAGCTTGTGGTATATCCACTAATACGATATCTCCCAATTCTTTTTGTGCCAATAGGAACGCTGTAGTAGCACCTGTAAACCCGCTACCGATAACTGAGATTTTATTACGTTTCATTGTCATGTCGTAACTCTCCTTTTGTCCAAAATTGGAAAAGAGAGGAATTAATCCTCTCTTTCGTTAAACCAAATTTCATAACTTTCGATTAAAGATTTTTAATCAATTCGTCAGCAAACTCTGAACACTTAACTTCTTTAGCGCCATCCATTAGACGAGCAAAGTCGTAAGTTACTACTTTAGATTCAATTGTTTTTTCCATGGAATCCATGATTAGTTTAGCAGCTTCGTTCCAGCCAAGGTGTTCAAGCATTAATACACCAGAAAGGATTACTGAAGATGGGTTAACTTTATCTAAACCAGCATATTTTGGAGCTGTACCGTGAGTAGCTTCAAAAATAGCATGTCCAGTTACGTAGTTAATGTTAGCTCCAGGAGCGATACCAATACCACCAACTTGTGCAGCAAGTGCATCAGAGATATAATCTCCATTTAAGTTCATAGTAGCAACTACATCGAACTCTTTTGGACGAGTTAAGATTTGTTGTAAGAAGATATCAGCGATTGAATCCTTAACTAGGATCTTACCAGCTGCAATTGCATCCGATTGAGCTTTGTCAGCTGCTTCAGTACCTTGTTCTTCTTTAATTTTATCGTATTGGTTCCAAGTGAATACTTTGTCACCAAATTCTTGTTCAGCCACTTCATAGCCCCAAGTTTTGAAAGCTCCTTCAGTGAACTTCATGATATTTCCTTTGTGTACTAATGTTAAAGAAGTACGACCTTCTTTAATAATGTAGTTTAATGCAGCACGCACTAAACGTTTAGTACCTTCTTCAGAAATTGGTTTAATACCGATACCTGAAGTTTCTGGGAAACGGATGTTTTTAACACCGAATTCTGTTTGTAAGAACTCGATTAGTTTTTTAGCATTGTCTGTACCTTTTGCATATTCAATACCAGCATAGATATCTTCTGTGTTTTCACGGAAAATAACCATATCAGTGTCTTCAGGACGTTTAACTGGAGATGGAACACCAGTGAAATAACGAACTGGACGTAGGCAAGTGTATAGGTCTAATTCTTGACGTAGAGCTACGTTTAATGAACGAATTCCTCCACCGATTGGTGTTGTTAAAGGTCCTTTAATAGCGATTAAGTACTCATTGATTACGTCTAAAGTTTCTTGTGGTAACCATTCACCAGTTTGGTCGAATGCTTTTTGTCCTGCAAGTACTTCTTTCCATTCAATTTTCTTTTCGCCGTTATAAGCTTTTTCTACTGCAGATTCTAATACGCGTGAAGCTGCTGCCCAGATATCAGGACCTGTTCCGTCACCTTCGATAAATGGAATGATTGCTGTGTTTGGTACGTTAAGTACACCGTTTTCTACTGTAATTTTACCAGATGTCATTATTATTTCCTCCTACTATCATAATCATAGGGCCAATAACACACCATGTGTTTTAGCCCTAATCTTTACAAACAATTGATATTATCGTTCTTCGATTGGAACGTATTTTTGCATACCAGGTCCAACGTATTCTGCACGTGGACGGATTAAGCGGTTGTCTGAATATTGCTCAAGAATATGAGCTACCCATCCAGATACACGAGAAACTGCAAAAATAGGTGTAAATAAATCATGATCAATATTTAATGAATGATACACAGATGCTGAATAGAAATCTACATTTGGTGGTAAGTTCTTTTGACCAGTTACGATTTCTTCAATGCGTACAGACATATCATATAATTTTGACTCTCCGCGAAGAGCTGTTAGTTTTTTAGACATTTCACGTAAGTGTTTTGCACGAGGATCACCTTTTCTATAAACGCGGTGACCGAAGCCCATGATTTTCACTTTGTTGTCTAATTTATCTTGAACATAGCTATCTACGTTTTCAAGAGTATCAATTTCAGTTAACATTTTCATTACTTGTTCGTTTGCTCCACCATGAAGTGGCCCTTTAAGAGCACCGATAGCTGAAACAACACCTGAGTAAATATCAGAAAGAGTTGCTACACAAACACGTGCAGTGAATGTAGATGCATTTAATTCATGGTCTGCATGAAGTACTAATGCTTTGTTAAAAGCTTCTACTTCAATTTCTTCTGGCATCTCACCAGATAGCATATATAAGAAGTTTGCAGCGTAGCCTAAATCAGATTTAGGAGCTACTGGCTCTAATCCTTTACGTACACGAGAAAATGCAGTTACTAAAGTAGACATTTTAGCTTGTAACTGGATAGCTTTAAGGTAGTTTGCTTCCTCGGACATATCCTCTGCAGAATCATCATATAATGCTAGCATAGATACAGCTGTTCTAAGAGCAGTCATTGGATGAACTTTATCAATAGGATATGTTTTGAAATGATTTAAAACTTCTTGAGGTACTGCCATGTTATCAGCAAGTTGCTGTTTTAGCTCTGCTAGTTCTGAAGCATTTGGCAGACGTTTATGCCATAAAAGGTAAACTACCTCTTCAAAACTTGCATTGTTCGTTAAATCATCAATATCATAGCCGACGTATGTAAGGGTGTCATCAATAATAGAGCTTATTGCTGACTGTGTCGCTACGATTCCTTCTAAACCACGAGTTGACGTCATTAGTAATCTCCCCTTCTACAGAAAAACTGCATTATCTACTTGTCTCGTAAATAGAGTTTTACCTGTATTTAATATGTACCTTTAAATTGCTTACTCTCGTATTATAATCAATTTTGGCTATTTTGTGAATGAAAACGCTTAAAATTATTAAAAAATAACTTTTCAATCAATTTATACTGAGAAAAGAATGGATGAATATAGTTAGTTTTCAAATAAACAAGAAAGATATTATATCTTATTGGATGCCAATTGGAATCATTGGATTAATCCTTTTCGTTGCTTACCCTTTAACGTTATCTATCCTGTGTGGATATCTATTATTTCCAACGTCTAATTTCTTTCATAAAAAACTCCGGCTGCCAATTATAGTGAGCGTATTAATTACAGAGGTAATTATATTAAGTAGCTTTTTACTTTTCGTATATTTTATCTTTCAATCATTAGTCACTCTTATACCTCTTCTACATGAGCATCTTTTATACTTACCCTTTGATGACTTGCAGAAGCATCCTATATTTCTAATGTTTGAAGACAAGTTCCAAGAGCTATTAAATACAATCTTAAATAATTTATTGGTGAATCTTACTCATCTGCCTACCTATGTTTTTGAAGTACTTCTTTTTAGCATTGGACTTTTTTTTTCGTTGTATGAGTCTACAAAGAATAGACTTTGGTTCCTGATCTATTTCCCAGTCAAAACAAGAGAATTCTTTCATAAAGTAGTCATGAAATCTTCGGAGGTAGTTAATAGCTTTTTGGGCGTGGAAGTGAAGTTATTGTTAATTACATTTATTTTACTTTCTATAGGCTTTAGCGTGCTTGGTCTACATAACCCGATAAAAAATGCTTTTTTAATTTCTTTAGTAGATAGCATACCTTTTCTTGGGACTGGCATAATTTTAATACCAATGAGTATTTATTTCTTCCTGCTAGACGCGAAACTATTTGGCAGTATTATTTTATTGCTTTATATTTTTGTGCAGCTTACAAGACATATAGTAGATAATTTACTTTGGTCGGCTTCTATGCAGATTAAAGCTGTCCATGTATTCTTTTTAAGTGCTGCGGCAGTATTAATATTTGGCTTTGTTGGTATTCTATTCAGCCCATTCATCTATTTAATAGCTAACAAATGGGGAGGGTCTATGAAGACTTCATCACGATGACTTGACCATTTTTCATCTTTTTCTTAACCCATCTATAAAACAAAGGTTTGAACAGCTTACGCGTTGGTGAGAACAACAATAAAAACCCAAGAATATCAGAGATAAATCCTGGTAGTATTACTAAAATAGCACCAATGAAAATACATATTCCATTAATCGCTGATTCACCCGGTGCTTGGTAGTTTTTCACACTATCCGAAACCTCGCGGAAAGCTTTCATACCTTGACGCTTTGCTACAAGTCCACCAATTATTCCAGTGGCCATGATTAGTAAAAGTGTATTGAAAGCTCCTAATGACTTGCCTGCTAAAAGTAAAATATATAACTCAACTGCAGGAACTACTACAAACAAACCCATGATCCATTTCATAAAGACACCGTCCTTCTATACTAAGTATAAAACAAGTGCCTCACTTTATGTGAGGCACTTGTCTTGAGAATATATAAATTCTTAGAATATCATATTAAATAATGCTAGCTTGCCCGCTGTAGATTACACCACTTTCAGCATCTAACGTAAGCTCTTGACCATTTTCTATTAGTTTCGTTGCATCTTGAACCCCAACTATTACAGGAATTCCAAAGCTTAAACCTACGACAGCAGCATGACTTGTTAAGCCACCTTCTTCTGTGATCAAGCCTTTGCAATTCTCAATAGCAGGAACCATATCTTTGTCAGAACCAATGGTCACGATAATACTATTACTTGTATCTTGACCTTCTAGTTCCTTTGCGTTATTAACAACGATTGCTTTACCAAAGGCAGTTTTCTTTCCGATACCTTGCCCCTTAGCCACCATGTCTCCAATAACATGAACTTTCATTAAGTTAGTAGTACCTGCTTGTCCAACTGGAACTCCTGCAGTGATTACCACTAAATCTCCGTGTGTCACATAATGCTGTAAAATACTTTCCTCCACAGCAATTTCTAGTACCTCATCCGTGGAATGTGCTTTCTTTCCAACTATCGGATACACTCCCCATACTAATGTAAGCAATCTAGATGGTTTTACAGTAGATGTCACAGCAATAATAGGCACACCAGGTCTAAATTTAGAAATCATTTTAGCTGTATGTCCACTTTCTGTCGGAGCAATAACCGCTTTAACCTTTAAGTTAATGGCAGTATGAGCAACCGCTTGCCCTATTGCATCTGTCAGATTAACTTCTCTTGCCTTGCTTAGTTTGTTAACAATAGCACGATAATCAATTGCATTTTCGGTACGTTTTGCGATTTTATCCATCGTCTGAACTGCTTCAAGTGGATATAGCCCTGCAGCTGTCTCACCAGAAAGCATAATAGCATCTGTACCGTCAAAGATTGCGTTTGCCACGTCACTTGCCTCTGCACGTGTAGGACGAGGATTTCTTTGCATAGAGTCTAACATTTGTGTCGCAGTAATAACCGGCTTACCTGCTTCGTTACATTTTTGAATAAGTGATTTTTGTACTAGTGGAACTTCCTCAGCAGGAATCTCTACTCCAAGATCTCCCCTTGCAACCATTAAGCCATCAGAAACTTGAAGGATTTCATCAATATTATCGACACCCTCTTGGTTTTCAATTTTAGGTATGATTTGAATATGAGATCCATTATTATTTTCTAAAAGTTCACGGATTTCCTGTACATCTTTAGCTCTACGAACAAAAGAAGCAGCAACGAAATCCACATCCTGTTCAATACCAAAGAGAATATCTTTTGCATCTTTTTCTGTAATACCTGGTAATTGCACAGAAACTCCTGGAACGTTAACGCCCTTATTGTTCTTTAAAGTCCCAGCATTTTGTACATACGTATGAATAATTCCATTTTCTAAATCTATTCCCTTCACGATAAGCTCAATTAGCCCATCATCAAGTAATATAATAGATCCTTCCTGTACATCCTCTATTAACTTTTCATAGGAAATAGAGAAACGCTCATTATTGCCCAGCACTTCTGTCATAGAGATATCAATGGATTGCCCAGATGCAAGCTCAATCGCATCATTTTCCATCTTATGTGTACGAATCTCAGGACCTTTTGTATCCAGTAAGATTCCAACGATTTTGTCTAATCTTTTAGCTACTTTTTTAATACGTTCGATTCTTCCAGCATGTTCTTCATGGCTACCATGAGAAAAGTTTAAGCGAGCAACATTCATGCCAGCTTCTATTAGCTTTTCTAATGTTTCCTCTGATTCACTTGCTGGTCCAATTGTACAAACTATTTTAGTTTTTCTCATACATCTAATCCTTCCTATTGCTGTAATTTATGTAATCTTAAATAGACAACTCTTTAGATAAGCGATACATTGCTTGATCAAATTCTTCCGTTTTTTCAAAGGCTTCCGTCATATCATAGTCTACCACTTGATGATTTTGTATTCCAATTGCACGGCCTCCAGTACCAGCCATTAACACTTCTACAGCTTTTGCCCCAAATAAACTCGCCAACACACGATCTCGTCCTGTAGGAGAACCACCGCGTTGAATATGCCCTAACACTGAAACTCTCGTCTCGATATTAGCATGCTCCTTAAGTTTTGCAGCAAATTCCTGTCCACTCATTACACCTTCAGCAACAACGATAATACTATGTTTTTTTCCACGTGCCGTTCCACTTTCTAAGCGTTCCACTACCTCTGTAATATCCATCTCTACCTCAGGAACGATAATGGTTTCTGCTCCTCCTGCAAGCCCAGCCCATAAAGCTAAGTCTCCAGCATCTCTTCCCATGACTTCAATGATAAAGGTGCGATCATGTGAAGTGGCAGTGTCTCTAATTTTATCAATACATTCAATTACTGTATTAAGCGCAGTATCAAAACCTAATGTATAATCAGTTCCTGGAATATCATTATCGATAGTACCTGGAATCCCAACACATGGGAACCCGTTCTTTGTAAGAGTCATAGATCCACGGTAAGATCCGTCTCCCCCAATAATCACGAGTCCATCAATTTCATTAGCCTTCAACTGTTCAATTGCCTTTAATTGGCCTTCTTCTGTTCTAAATTCTGGACATCTCGCAGAGTAAAGCTTTGTTCCACCTCTTTGGATGATGTCACCAACAGAACCCAGATCCAGCTTTTCCATTTTTCCTTCTATTAATCCTTGATAGCCATGTAAAATACCGACAACTTCAATACCTTCAAATATGGCCTTTCTTACAACTGCTCGAATTGCAGCATTCATACCTGGAGCGTCTCCGCCACTAGTTAATACACCAATACGTTTCATCTCTCTATCCCCTCCAAACTTACCTCTATTAACTATAAGTGTAACATGAGAAACTTTCAAAAAAAATGCGTCTATAAAGACGCATTTTCTTTAAATTGACCAATTTGCTTAAATTTTTTGTAGCGTGTTTCTACTAATTCTTCTGGTGAGAGCATGGATAGTTCTCTTAATGAGCTAACAAGCACGTCCTTCATGTACTCTGCTTGCTTTTCAATATCTTTATGTGCTCCTCCATGAACCTCTCTTATAATTGTATCAATTATATTCATTTTTTTTAAGTCTGGAGCGGTAATTTTCATCGCTTCTGCTGCTTCCTTCGCGAGCGAGGCATCCTTCCAAAGAATAGACGCAGCTCCCTCCGGTGAGATAACAGAGTAGGTAGAGTTTTCAAGCATATGAATATGGTTAGACAAACCTAACGCTAACGCTCCTCCGCTTCCTCCTTCTCCGATAACAACGCTAATTACAGGTACCTTTAGGCCAGCCATCTCTACTAAATTTCTAGCAATTGCTTCACTTTGCCCTCTTTCTTCAGCAGCCTTACCTGGATAGGCACCTTTTGTATCTATAAAACAAATGATTGGACGATTAAACTTTTCTGCTTGTTTCATCAATCGAAGTGCCTTGCGATATCCTTCAGGGTGAGGCATACCGAAATTCCGTTTAATATTTTCCTTTGTATCTATTCCTCGCTGATGCCCAATTATAGTAATTGGATTTCCGTTCAACAGTGCTATTCCAGCTATAATAGCAGCATCGTCGCCGTATGAACGATCTCCATGAAGCTCTATGAAATTAGTAAACAACCGTTGTATATAATCTCTAGTAGTAGGACGGCCTGGATGTCGAGCTACTTGTACTCTATCCCATGGCTCCATATTCTCATATATATCCATCTCTAGTTTTCTTAGTCTCTCTTCCAGCTTTTCAATCTCAATAGACATATCTACTTCTGCTGTTGCAGTGTACTCTTTAATTTCTTCTATTTTATTTTTAAGCTGTACGATTGGCTCCTCAAATGGAAGTACCTTTACCATACGACTACCTCCTTTTGGACATGTAAGTTAACTAGATTCGCTACCGTGTCTCTCATTTCTTGTCGGTGTACAACTGCATCCAACTGACCATGCTCCATTAAAAATTCAGCTGTTTGAAAATCGTCTGGCAGCTTCTCACGAACGGTTTGTTCAATGACTCGTCTTCCAGCAAATCCGATAAGTGCACGTGGTTCTGCTAGATTAATATCTCCGACTGAGGCAAAGCTTGCGGAAACTCCCCCAGTAGTTGGGTGAGTCAAAATAGAAATATATAATAAACCATGGTCGCTATGTCTTCTTAAAGCAACAGATGTCTTTGCCATCTGCATTAAAGACAATACGCCTTCTTGCATTCTTGCTCCACCGCTCGCTGTATAAATGATAAAAGGAACTTTCAGCTCCGTTGCTTTTTCAATTGCTCTCGTAATTTTTTCGCCAACCACCGAGCCCATAGAACCCATACGGAAATGTGAGTCCATTACTGCCACTACAACCGTATGTTCCTTCAGTTTCCCGATGCCAGTTAAAACTGCTTCATTTAAGCCTGTTTTGTTAGAGTCTGATTTAACCTTTTCCGTATAACTAGGAAAATTTAATGGATTTACAGTTTCTAAATGATCATCCATTGAAACAAAGGTGTCTTCATCTAGAAAAATATCAATACGTTCTTGAGCTGTCATTTTCATATGATGATCACAGGAAGGACAAACCTTTAAGTTTTTCATAAGATCCTTGGTGAAAACATTCTTCCTACACTCCGGACATTTAACCATAATTCCTTCAGGAACATCATGTGCTTTCTCCGATGGTATAGTCGCATATTTTCTTTTTTGGTTCTTTCTAAATATATCTCGAATGCTCATTTAAACATCTCCCCTGTTTAGTAACAATAGCCAATCCTCAAAAAAAGAAATTCCTTTTTTCTCATCTCCTAGCTTTATACATTCTAGCAATTGAGTCCAAATTCCTTTCTCTTCTAAAGTCATGTAGCTACGATAAGGCTCTCCACCATATTGCTTCAATAAAAACCAAATTTTCAAGCCAAGGCGATTGTCCGATAAGATTAGGATTTCTCTAATAATGTCTTCTCTTTGCACTTCTTCCACCTGCAATTTTTCTATAAAAGCATCCCAAATTAAAAGTTTATGTAGCTTTTCGGAAAGACATACCTTTCTAATAGCATCTTTTTCAAGTGCCTCTCTTGTGATATGGACATCTTCCTTAGGCTTAGCCTCCTGCAGAATAAAGGTCGATAGCACTTCTACCAGTTTATGTTTTCGATAATCTGAAAGAAATGTTCCTTCTCCCCTTCTAGTCTCTATTAAGCCTAGTAATTCCATGCTTCGAAGTGCTTCTCTTACGGAAGATCTTCCAACTTGAAGTCGTTCTGCAAGCTCTCTTTCCGAAGGTAATTTCCCACCAATAGGTACTTTTTCATCATGAATAAGCTGTCTCAGTTGTTTTACAATTTCCAGAAACATTTTTCTTGAGGCCTTATCTGAATTCAAACTACATCACTCTTCCATAAATTACAAAGTGGTCAGACCACTTATAAATAATAGGATACATAAAATCTTCCATTACGTAAAGAAAAAACATTAATTACTTTATTTATCAAAGATTATTTGAGTGCAGAAACAAATGTTGTGGCAACTAATTCACCAAACGTCGGCAAAAATAAAAGTATCTCATTGATTAACAGATATGGTGACACGTATACCCTACGTCTGTTTAAAATCAGCTCACGTCAACTGGATATTTATGTTAAAATGAAACCGAGTTTGTGAAGTAGAAATTGAGTAATTGAGCGTTTTTTCTTTTAAGGAAAAGTTCTTTATAGGTATGAAAAAGAGTGAGATTCATTGAAGGGGGAATATATATGAAACTTGGTCAAATTATATCTTTTACAATCAGTGTATTCTTTTCAATAGTTTTACTTATTTTGTGTTTTTTGAGGAAACTATTATTGACTACCTATACACCAGTCACTTATAGCATGGAAGAGTTGAAATCATTCATTTTTTTAGCAGCATTAACAACTTTTTTTTTCTTATTAACCCTGATATTTGCGTCAAAAATACAATTGATAGTAATGACGGTTATTTACTGGATTTTATTTGTTCCTAATTTCATAGCATATATTAAAAGAAATATTAATTTCCCAGATTATGAAATGCTTAAATTCCTGGATGAAACGATGTTAGTAATATATTTATTTCCTTGTATTTTAGGAATTATTTTATTAGTAATCAATAAATCAGATAAAAAAAAGGCTATCCGATAAGAATATTCTAGTTAATCAGGAAGGGTGCAAGGACAATGAATAGATTTGTATTACCACACATGTATTTGTTTTTTGGAATCATATTATTTATTTTGGCGCAGTTCACCGTTCCAGCAGGAAGCTTTTATTGGCTTACATTTTTCCTTTCAATAATATGCATTGTTATTGGGTTGATATGGAATGTCATTTTGTTATTTAAAAAGAGAAGTTAATCGAATAGCATAAGTACCGGACGCGTGTGACACTTTTCCCTTTAACAATAGCCTTATGAACACCAAAAAAGATAAGCCATCACCGTCGCTATGCGCACGTGGTGATGGCTTATCTTTCTCACACTAGGTAACCATATCCAAAATCGTTGAACATATTAGTAATCAACAGATAGAGATATTCTTCGCAATTATTTGTACTCTACCATTTCTAGTCTCTTTCTTACCTTCTATAAAAAGAATAGCTTGTTCTTTTAGAAGGGTATTAAATTTAGCAAAATCATCCGGAAATAAAGTAATAGAAACTGTCCCGGTATCATCTTGGACGGTGACAAAAGCCATTGCTTCTCCTTTTTTTGTCCGAATCCTTCTAATATCCTCTACCATTCCAATAACCTTCACATAAGAATCCTTCGAAGACTGTTGAATATCCCAAATATGCTGGATGTTATTATCCATCTTTTTCTTAGAGACTGTTGGATGCTCTGAAAAATATTGACCAAGTACTTCTTTTTCAAATTCTAATTTTGACATGATTGGTAACGGATCCATTTTAATATATTTTGATTTTCCGAAAGGAGAAGAGTCTCCTTCAAATAAATCTGTTTCCTCTGTAGGACTGACAAGCTCCGCATATTTTACAGCAGCATCTATAGTTGCTAATAACGTAGAACGTTCCACTCCAAATTCATCTAAAGCTCCAGCCTTTACAAGTGGCTCGATATTTTTCCTAGTAAAGAAAACAGCAGATAAATCAGAAGCCATGTCAAAAATATCTTCCCATTTCGCTGGCCGTTTATGCCTTTGCTGTAGAAGCTTTTGCGTGAATGGATACGAAATCCCCTTTATCGCCTGAAGACCAAAGCGAATTCCATTGTTCTCTACACTAAAGGATGATTGGCTTTTAAAAATAGAAGGAGGTAACACAGCTATACCTCTTTGTTTCATCTCGATTACAAGCTGATTAATCTTTTCCTGATTCCCTATCGCAGTACTTAAGAGAGCACCGTAAAATTCTAATGGATAATGAGCCTTTAAATACGCCATTTGATAAGAAATGACACTATATGCAACCGCATGGCTTTTTGGGAACCCGTAATCTGCAAAACGGACGATTAAATCATAAACAGAAGTGGCTGCCTGGTTCTCATGACCGAGCTGTTTGGCTTTTTGGACGAAGTGATGACGTTCCTTTTCTAAAACTTCTCTATTTTTTTTACTAACGGCTCTTCTAAGCAAGTCGGCTTCGCCAAATGTAAAGCCAGCCATTTTGGAGGCAATTTGCATGATCTGTTCCTGATACACTATAATTCCATATGTTTCCCTTAATATCGGCTCTAAAACTGGGTGCTCGTAAGTAATAGGTGCCTGTCCAAGTTTACGCTTTGCATAAAGTGGGATGCTATCCATCGGGCCTGGTCTGTATAGTGCATTAACTGCTACAATGTCTTCAAATCTTGTCGGTCTAATTTGCTTTAAAGCATTACGCATACCAGCTGATTCTAACTGGAACACTCCCGTTGTATCTCCCTTTTGAAGAAGGCTAAACGTTCGTTCGTCATTTAATGGAATGTCCTTTAAAGAAACAGCGGACTTCTTAACATGAATCGATTTAAGAATTCGCTCAATTATTGTTAAATTGCGTAATCCTAAAAAGTCCATCTTTAATAAGCCTTTTTCTTCCACTTCCTTCATTGGCCATTGCGTTAAATAAATATCATCATGCCCCTTTTGAATTGGGACAGTATTTACTAACGGTTGTGGGGATAACACTATTCCTGCGGCATGGGTAGATGCATTTCTTGGTAATCCCTCTAATTTTAGAGCAACTTCAAACCACTTTTTACGCATATCTTCTGTTTGGATAAATTCTCTTAGTTTAGGTGACTGGTCGTAAGCCTCCTTTAAAGTAATTCCTAGTTTGGAAGGTATGAACGAGGAAATGGCGTTCATGGTGCTAGCCTCAAATCCAAATACTCTTGCTACTTCACGGGCAGCTGCTTTCGCTGACAAGGTACCAAATGTAATGATTTGAGAAACATGATTTTGTCCATACTTTTCCGCTACATAGCGAACTACTTCCATTCTTTTTGAGTCAGCAAAGTCAATATCTATATCGGGCATCGTGATACGTTCAGGGTTTAAGAATCGTTCAAATAGGAGTCCATATTGGAGAGGATCTACATCTGTAATATATAAAGTATAAGCTACAAGGGAGCTGGCAGAGGAACCCCTTCCCGGTCCTGTTAAAATATTGGAACGCTTTGCATACTTCATGAAATCCTGGACGATTAAGAAGTAATCTTCATATTGCATCTGACTTATAACGTCTATTTCATATTGCAAACGGTCTAAATAAGCTTGGGTATAAAGTGGAACTCGCTCTTTTAGTCCTTCCTTGCAAAGAGATACTAAATAATCCTTGGCATTCACATCTACTGGCAAAGGATATTTCGGCATTATATGCTTTTTCTTATCGAATACAACCATACAACGCTCTAACATTGTTTTTGTATTAGAGATCCAGTCTGGGACATCTGCAAACCATTCATTCCATTCCTCGTAAGAAAGTACGTGAGCATCTGGCTTTGGTTTTTTTCTTTGAAAATCTGTCATCTTTACGGACTGGTCCATTGCATGCAGCACTTCAAAAGCAAACGCATCCTCTTTATCTACATACCGACACTCGTGATAAACAGTAAGCGAAATGTCTAGTTCTTCAGCTGTTTCTCTAACTAAATTCTCTTCCTCCGTCGGTTTTCCGCTAGGACGCTCTATCCCAATGAATAAGCAACTCGGTTTAAATATGGCCATTAGTTCTATCAGATTATCTTTTGAGAGCAAGGAATCCGCTTTATACACAGCTATTAATCCTTCTCTGTATGCACTCAGCCATTTCTTTGGTAGTAAATCTAGCTCTCTCGTTTCCATTGCACTTGAAATTTTTAAGATGTTTTCATAGCCTTTATTATTCTCCGCATAAACTACTAAAGACACCGGGCCATTGTCTAGCTGCACCTTGATGGTTAGCCCAATGACCGGCTGTATGTCATTTTTAATAAGCGTATGCCAAAAAGGCAACACACCATACAACATACTGTTTGTAATGGCTGCCACCTTTGTATTATTTTTTTTCAGCTTTTCAATGAGCTGCTCCAATTGAATTGTACTTTTCAGCATATCCGCTGAGGTTACAATTTGGGGATATACTGTTTGCATTCATAACACCTCAATTTACAGCTTTTTTTAAGTCCACTAATACTTCGTCTGCTTCCTCCCATGAATAAGCAGTAGCTCCAGCAGCCAAAGGATGTCCCCCGCCACCATACTTTTTAGCCACTCCATTAATAACTGGACCCTTGGAACGTAATCGAACGCGGATTTCCTTTTCGTCTTCTATAAAGAAAACCCAGCATTTCATCCCTTTCACGTCTGACAAGGCACTTACCAATAAGGAAGCCTCAGATTCTGACACTTGGTATTTTTGCAGAAGTTTTCTTGTTAATTTCATATGTCCTACGCCATTTTCCATTTCAAAATTAGCGTAAATATAGCCTTTTAACTGAAGCATGTTGCACTCTACTTCATACATACCATTAAATAGTTCTGTTCGATCAAAACCGTAGGAGATTAGTTTACCTGCATAAAGCATTGTTTGTTCTGTTGTGCTTTGGAACATAAATCTTCCAGTGTCCCCTACAATTCCTGCGTATAATAGGCGGGCAATAGTCGAATCCATTTTCCATCCCTTATATTCCTCCCCATCGAAGAAGAGCTCACAAATCATTTCACTTACAGAACTCGCCTCTGTATTTACCCATAATAGGTCTCCGTACGCATCTTCGTTCGGATGGTGATCTATTTTGATTAAAAATTTACCTAAATTATATCTACTGTCATCTATTCTCTCTGTATTGGCTGTATCCGTCACAATAACTAGTGCATCTTTAAAATCCTCGTCTGTAACAGTATCAGGCTTTGCTAGGAAGTCTAATGTACTATCATGCGTGCCTGTTGCCCATATCTTCTTATTCGGGTAATTTAAAGCAAGTAATTCCTTTAAGCCAATTTGGGAGCCATAGGCATCAGGATCTGGCCTCACATGGCGATGTATAATAATCTTGTCATAGCTCTCGATTGTGTCAATGATTTGTCTTTTCATAATTTTTCCTCCATAGAGACGCATTACTATTCGCCTTTTTTTAAGTTTACCTTTACAATAAAAATAGCATTACTTTTATTGGAGGTACATCATGATATTAAATGGAATATTAGTTTTAGGTATAATCGTCTCGTTTGTATGGTATTTTTATTTTAAAACAAAACAGCTTCGTGCAACACTTCCTATTCGCAAAAAATGGTATACTGCGAAGGCTTCCGTTTGTCTTGGAGCGTTTATATTGTTTTTCGGCTTTAACTTTATGTTGATTTATCAATCAACACTCACTTATGTAGTATCTATCATCTTTGTATTAATTGGTGGGTATTTTATGTACCATCATTATAAAGCAGCCAAACACTACGGTCAGTTTGTACAAGAAGAGCTTAGTTTAAATCAATGATGCGGCAAAATGCCGCATCTTTTTTTGTTGTTTAGGAAACTATAGAATTATGAACCTGGGGATAAATTAATGTCTAGCGCAAGCAGCCTTGCCCCTCGGGTCAAATGGATAATAGCTCCGGTGGCTGAGGAACTGCCTCCTCGCTTTTCTCC
>NZ_CALIED010000061.1:0-12437 GCF_938022135.1 uncultured Psychrobacillus sp. | reverse complement strand
GAGGAAAGCGTCCGGCTGGGGCGAAAAATCAATTCTACTCTCTGATTTAAGATTTTTTTGCATCATAAATCAACCCTACCTTCAACATAGCCTATCCATAAAAAAACGTGAAATCGGAAAAAACTCGATTTCACGTTTTTGCTTTCTTTTTATTCCATGATCTCTAAGTAAGAAACCTTTCCATTCTAGTTGTTTTGGGTAAAATGGTAAGTTACTTAACCACTCTGTATGGATTCTTCTTTTTCTTCCAGGAAGCAATTCGTTTAGGATGAAAAAAGATCATTCCAAGTATAAATCCTGTGATTAGACCGCCAAGATGAGCGGTCACCCCTACATTCGGTTGTAGGAATGATAGAATGACACCAATTACGATGATAGGTATGATAATCTGTCTGAGCTGGGGTAATAAGTGTTTCGTGTAATAAACTAACGCAGCAAAAGCACCTAAAATTCCGTATATTGCTCCACTAGCTCCAAGGCCAGCGTAATTCCAGTCATGAATCAAATAAGTTGCTACATTACCCATGAAGCCTGATAGGAAGTAGATGGTTAAGAACCTAGCTTTACCAGTAAGCTGTTCCAACTCTGGACCGAAGATGTATAAAGAGAACATATTAAATAGTAAGTGAGCAAATCCTGCATGCAAGAACATGGAAGTGATTAATCTCCAATATTCACCCTCTGCAATGAGTAGGTTAACCCCCATCCCCATATACCGCAAATAGATCCCATAAACCGGTATAATAGTTAATAGGAAGATAAAAATATTGATGGCTAATAAGGTAGAAACAATCGGATATAATTTTATGTATTGTTTAAAGCTTTCTCTTCTGGAGAACATACTCTCACCTCGAATTTCTTATTAATAGTATATCTTGTAAAGACCATATAGGAAAGGAAGAACATTCATGATAACTGGTATTGGTTTAGACATAACTGAAATAAAAAAAATAGAATCCATTTTAACTAAAACTTCAAAGTTTGTTACGCGTGTTTTAACAAAAAAAGAAAAAGAAATTATGGAGACTTTATCAGGTGCTCGGCAATTAGAATTTTTAGCTGGAAGATTTGCAGCTAAAGAAGCATTCTCTAAGGCAATAGGCACCGGTATTGGGAAGCAATGTAGCTTTCAAGATATAGAAATTTTAAAAGAAAGTTCTGGGAAACCTATATTATATTTTAAGGAAAAGCCTATAAATGGCTTTGTTTCTATCACTCACACAAAAGATTATGCTGCTGCACAAGTAATTCTTCAATCATAACCGGTCGTCCACCTACATACAATGAACGAAGGCAGTGATAATAGAAAGGGTGGACAAAATTGAAGAGCCTAGTGGCTAGACTGGTAGTTTTATTTGCAATGATTCTGGTACTATCTGCATGTGGAGCTGAATCGAAGGAAGACGTAGTAAAGAAATTGAGCAACAAATGGAGTGACGCAAAGGGATATGAACTAACTGCAGAAATGAGTATTCTAACAGGTGCAGAGCCAAGAGTTTATGATGTGGAAGTTTGGCATACTAAACCAGACTTTTATCGTGTTAAAGTTTCTGATGCAAATGCAGAAAACACACAAATGATTGTTCGTAATGCAGAAGGTGTTTTCGTCGTTACACCTGCCCTTAACAAAACTTACAAATTCCAAAGTAAGTGGCCTTCAGAAAATAGCCAAGCGTATTTAATTGGCTCGTTAGCAGAGGACATTAAGAAAGACAAAGCTGCTACATTTAAAGAAGAAGGAAATAAATATGTATTTGAAGCTAAAACTACTAATAATCACAAAAATATGCTTCCGACTCAAAAAATCTATATCGACAAAAAGACGATGTTACCAACAGACGTTTCGATATTAAATGAAAATCAAGAGGAACAGATTCATATCAAGTTTGATAAAGTCTCTTTAGGAAAAACACGAGCTGCTGGAGACTATAAAATTGAACAAACACCTGCTGCTCAGGCTGAAGGAAATACAGTCGAGGCATCAGCTGAGTTAGAAAATAGAGACTTTGAAACGCACTACCCAGTTATTAAATGGGAAGATACTCATCTAATGGAAGAGAAGGTTATACAATTAGAAAATCAAAAACGAGTAGTGCTGACTTTTAGTGGAGGAGACAAGGATTTTACAGTCATCCAACAATTGAGCGATGCCTCAATGCCGTCTACTATTCCGGTGTTTGCGCCTGGTGATCCAGTTGATTTAGGTGTGGCAATAGGAGCAGTTACAGATCAATCTATTAGCTGGGAACAAGATGGGATGTCGTTCTTTATTGCCTCCTCTTCACTAACTAAAGAGGAAATGATAGAGGTAGCAGCTTCGATGACAGTTACTGAATTAAAGTGATTATAGGTTGACGACCTCTTCTTCCAAGGAGCATAATAATTTTAAAGACTTGGAAGAAGAGGTTTAATAATGTCACAAAAGCTATATAGACCAACTTTTATAGAAATAGATTTACTAGCAATACAAACTAATATAGAGCGGTTAAAAGAGACTTTACCATCTTCCACTCAAATAATTGCAGTAGTAAAAGCAAATGCATATGGACATGGAGACATTGAGGTGGCACAAGCTGCTCTTCAATCAGGTGCTTCTATGCTTGCTGTAGCCACTCCCGAGGAAGCATTACATCTAAGAGGAGCTGGCATAAAAGCTGAGATTCTTGTTTTGGGAGCTGCGCCACCTTCTTTTTTACCGGAGGCTAATGCCCAGAATATTACTCTTACAGCTTATTCATGTGAATGGATTTATGCTACAAAAGAGTTTAAAAGTAATGTGAAGATCCATATTAAAATAGATAGTGGTATGGGAAGAATAGGATTCTCAAATAAAGAAGAACTGAAAGAAGCTTTAGCTTTTATAAAGGAATCTAGTAGCTTAGAAATTACGGGTGCTTATACCCACTTTGCTACTGCAGACGATGAGGATACCGAGTATTTTAATAAGCAAGTCAAAAAATTTAACTCCTTTTTAGGGTTATTTGAACAAAAGCCTGCTATGATTCACGCTTCCAATAGTGCTGCTGCACTGCAACATCCTAGTCAAAGCTGGGATGCAGTCCGTTTCGGTATATCTATGTATGGAATAGCTCCTTCACCATTTTTGAATAATCATCTTCCTTTCCCTTTGGAAAAGCCTCTTTCTTTGTATACAGAAATAATACATGTAAAGAAGGTTAATGAGGGAGACTCAATAGGATATGGTGCGTCCTATACAGCTAAAACCGAAGAATGGATTGGCACATTACCAATTGGCTATGCGGATGGGCTACTTAGAAAACTCCATACAGAGCATGTGTTAGTTAAAGGGAAAAGAATGCCGTTCGTCGGAAAGATTTGTATGGATCAATGTATGATACGTCTAGATGGCCCAACGAAAGTCGGAGAAAAAGTTGTCTTAATAGGAAAACAAGGAGACGAGGAAATCGAGGTTGAAGAATGGGCAAAAACGCTTCAAACGATTCCATATGAAGTATGCTGTACCTTATCTACTAGAATACCTAGAATTTATCGCAAGTAAACTGTCGACAAAACGTAGTTCTTCATGCATAATTTGTCTAACCATTTCTTATAATGTCTTTTATTTCACGCCCAGTAATGGTAAGATGAAGTATATTGTCAGATAGGGAAATGTTTTGTCGGAGGTGTTTGCTGTGGTAAGTGATAAAAAGAAAAAAGAAGCGCTTATAGAGATTCCAATGCAAATGGGTAATGAGGAAAAGCAAGCTACACAATCATTACCAGGTAGGGAAAGCGTTGCTCGTGTACATGCAAATGAATATATAAAGAAAGGCCAGGCAAATCTTATAAGAGAAGCTATGATGAAAGGCTATGTTGAGATGTCTCATATTAACTTATCCATATGTACAGAGTGTCTACATGCGGAATATGAAGCCCAACATACGACAGAGCGACTCGTAAGTGGAGGATGAAAACTTGATCGTAAAACGTGGGGACGTTTTTTTTGCAGATTTATCACCAGTAGTCGGGTCTGAGCAAGGTGGAACCAGACCCGTATTGGTGATACAAAATGATATCGGGAATCGGTTTAGTCCGACTGTAATTGTGGCAGCAATCACCGCTCAGATTCAAAAAGCGAAATTGCCAACACATGTAGAAATCAATGCAAAAGAGTATGATTTTGAACGTGATTCAGTTATATTATTAGAACAATTACGAACTATTGATAAGTCGAGGCTTACAGATAAAATTACACATTTAGATGAAGATGTAATGGAAGAAGTCGATCATGCACTAGGCATCAGTTTAGGAATCGTAAAATTTTAAATACATAGACAAGACGCAATGTGTAGCCGACAAATACGCATTGTGTTTTTTTATTTTCTTTTTATATGAGTAAAGTGTATCTGTAAGCGGAAAGTGTTCAGAATGAAAATTATTTTTTCTTTTAAAATAAGAATTATGAAATTAAACCATATAGAGTGGTAGTTATATAGATTTCTTCCAATATTTTATTGGATGTAATGGAGATTACGCTAATTTTGAACAACATAAAACACTTGCAAAGATATTAATAGATGTAAAATCTTATAAGATTCGTTACAATATAATTACCATTTAAATAATGAGGAGCTGGGAACAACCAAATGAATAAACAAATTGCTACATACATTCGCGATAATATCGATATAATATTGGAAAAATGGAAAGTAAAAATGGAAGACGAAAAAGATGACCGTTTTTTTCAAATTATGTCAGATCAAGTTATTGACCATACTGCACGCGAATTTGGAGAATTAATGATATCGAGTCTTACTGAGGATCAGGAAATTTATACAGGGAAGCTAAACGACTTTTCCGAACAAATTGTGCGCTACGGATGGTCCATATCTTTTGTTTTAAAATCATTGACTAACTTTACAGAAGTTATCTATGAAGATATGGAAAGTGCCGGACATTTAAATGAAAATAATTATAAGTCTTATCGCTCTATTTTGAACAATTGGCTGACGCCTCTTACTCATACAATTGTAGAAGCTTACTCTATTGTGTGGGAAAAAACAGTTAACCTACAAAAGATAGCACTGCAGGAACTTTCAGCTTCTCTTATTCCTGTGTTTGAGAAAATCTCAGTGATGCCATTGGTTGGAACAATTGACACTGAGCGTGCAAAGCTTATAATGGAAAACTTACTGCAAGGAGTAGTGAAGCATCGTGCAGAAGTAGTGTTATTGGATATTACAGGAGTTCCAGTAGTAGACACGATGGTCGCTCATCATATTATTCAGGCTGCCGATGCAGTTCGTTTAGTAGGGGCAAAGTGTTTCTTAGTGGGAATTCGCCCAGAGATTGCTCAAACAATTGTAACGCTTGGTATTAATTTAAATGATTTTACAACAACAAGTACTTTGCAACGTGGAGTGGAACAAGCATTGGCACTAACAAATAGAGCGATAGTTGAGGTGAAATCATAATGATGACGCGAATTCCAATTTTGAAGTTAAGGGATTGTTTAATTGTATCCATACAATGGGAGCTAGATGATCAAACTGCTTTGTCATTTCAAGAGGATTTATTGGACAAGCTGCATACGACAGCTGCTAGGGGAGTAGTTTTAGATTTAACACCGATAGACTTTATTGATTCTTTTATCGCTAAAGTCCTTGGAGACGTCATTAATATGTCAGGTCTAATGGGAGCTAAAGTAGTGATAACGGGAATACAACCGGCCGTTGCAATCACATTAATCGAGTTAGGAATTAGACTTGAGAATGTAGTAACTGCTTTAGACTTAGAAAATGGATTGGAAAAACTTGAACGAGAATTGGAGGACTAATCCATATGAATATGAAGTCTTCTGTTCACATTATAAGTGAGTGGGATATAGTAGCGGCAAGGCAACTGGGGAGAAACGAAGCAAAAGATGCTGGTTTTGGAACAGTTGACCAAGCTAGAATTACCACCGCTATTAGCGAGCTCGCTCGAAATATATATTTATACGCTGGAAAAGGAAATATTGAGATCAAACAAATTGTAGAAGGTAATCAAAAAGGGATTTTGATTATTGCTGCTGATGAAGGACCTGGTATTGCTGATGTCCGTAAAGTGATGGAAGATGGATATACCACTTCAGGAGGCTTGGGAGCAGGGTTACCAGGGGTGAAACGACTAATGGACGATTTCAAAATCGAAACTGCAGTTGGAGATGGGACAACAATTATTGCCACTAAGTGGTTAAGGTAGGAGGTAAGATAAATGCCTCAACAATTTAAAAAACAGTATAAGGAAATTTTGAGACAGTATACGTTAAGTCAAACGGAGCATAATTTATATGAAGGTCAAAATGTTAGTAGAGAGCTCATACAAAAAAGTATTTCTCCGGAGGAAGTAATCAGTATACATAAGGCTTCTTTGGAAGAAATTATGCCTGATTTACCGGAAGAGGTATCTCATTCGTTTGATTTTTTGATAGAAGTTATGATTAGATATGGCTTGGCCTTAAAAGAACATCAAACACTTATTGAAAAACAGCAAAATTTCAAAATGGAAATGGAATTGGCAACTAATGTGCAGCAAACACTGCTTAAATCCAAAATCCCAAACATGAATAACTTGGATATTGGGCTAATCTCTGTTCCGGCGAAAGAAATGAATGGAGATTATACTCACTTTTTGAGTAATGACCATGCAATAGGTATCGCAGTGGCTGATGTTATTGGTAAAGGGATACCTGCAGCTCTTTGTATGTCCATGATTAAATATGGTATGGATAGTTTGGATGGTCCAGACACTGATCCAGTAGTTGTTTTAGATATCATCAATCGAATTGTTGAAAAAAGTGTTAGTGATTCGATGTTTATATCGATGTTTTACGGGACATACGATACAGCACTGAGTGAATTCACTTATGCTTCAGCAGGACATGAGCCACCATTGTTCTATTGTGCTCACACAGGAGAGTTTAAAGAACTTCAGGCAAAAGGCTTATTGCTTGGCGTAGTTCCTAATGTCAAATACGAGCAACATTCTATTACGTTAGAAAAAGATGACTTTGTTGTAATGATGACCGATGGTGTAACGGAATGTCGTTCGAAGGAAGGCTTTATTGACCAAAATATAATACTAAGTATTATTGAAAGCGTAAAAGATAAGCCGGCTCAAGAAATGGTCGAATATGTATTCCATAAGCTAGAGGAATTGCAGGAATTTGAACAACGTGATGATTTCACTCTAGTCATTTTCAAGAAATCGCTATAAAAATGTTTAACAATGATTGTATCGTGGTATAGATACGTATATATAGTGAAAACGGGGGATAATTTGATTATGAATATATCAGTAGAACTATACGAAGAAGAAATGCGTATCAAAGGAATTATTAAAGGTGAGATTGATGCATTTACAGCACCTTTGTTAAGAGAAAAGCTTTCAGAAATTAATTTAAAAGAAGATTCACGTGTCGAGTTAAATTTATCGGACGTATCATATATGGATAGTACTGGATTAGGTGTATTTGTAGGTTTTTATAAAAGTGCTAAAGAGTCTAATGTCCACATGGAATTAACGGGACTTTCACCTCGCCTTAAAAGATTGTTTGATATAACTGGGTTAGGGGACATAATGGACATTCAAGCAAGCGAAGAGGTGAAAATAGATGAAACCGTTTGATTATGTAGAGATTCGTTTGCCTGCAAAGCCTCAATATGTGAGTGTAGCACGTCTTACAATTTCAGGGCTGGCGAATCGGATGGGCTTTTCTTATGATGATATTGAAGATTTAAAGATTGCAGCGAGTGAAGCAATTACTAATGCAGTTCAGCATGCTTATGCAGAAGATGAGGACGGCGAAGTAGTAATTGGTTGTGCGTTATATTCTGATAGAATCGAAATTATGATTGCAGACCATGGAAAAAGTTTTAACTTTGAGGAAACAAAAGCACAAGTGGGACCTTACCATGATTTAGAGGAGGGATCATTCTTACGTGAAGGAGGGCTTGGCTTATACCTTATCGAAACATTGATGGATGAAGTAAAAGTTCATCACCAAGAGGGTGTAACTGTATTTATGACGAAGCATGTCGGAGTAAAGCAGGTGGATGATAATGTCGAACACATCTCTTCCTAAAGAGTCAAAGGAACAAATATTAAAGTGGATTAAAGAATATCAAACGACAGAAAGCGAAGAGGCTCAAACAAATCTTGTGTTAAACTACGAGCGTTTGGTTGAGTCGATTGCTCGTAAATATTCTAATGGTAAGTCTCATCATGAGGATATAGTTCAAGTAGGTATGCTTGGTCTATTAGGGGCCATTAGAAGATACGATCCGTCCTTTGGTAAAAACTTTGAAGCTTTTGCCATTCCGACGATTATAGGTGAAATAAAAAGATTTCTCAGAGACAAGACTTGGGCAGTTCATGTTCCAAGAAGAATTAAAGAATTAGGTCCACGTATTAGATCGGCAGTGGAAGTGCTAACAACTGAGTTTCAAAGATCTCCCTTAGTCCCGGAAATTGCAGATTATCTGGATGTAGAAGTTGAAGATGTTCTAGAAGCAATGGAAATGGGCAAAAGCTATCAAGCATTGTCGATGGATCATTCCTTAGAATCCGATGCAGATGGTAGCACTATAACGTTGTTTGATGTAATTGGTCAGACAGACGGGGAGTTTGAAAAAACGGATCAGCGCTTACTTGTAGCCGAAGCTTTTAATGTGTTGTCTGAAAGAGAAAAAGAGATAATTTTACTTACATACATGGAGCAGCTGAGTCAGAAAGAAACAGGCGACCGTCTCGGTATTTCGCAAATGCATGTATCGAGAATTCAACGCAAAGCAATAAAGAAATTACAAGAGGCAATATTATCGTCAGGTGGAATTGTAAATTGATAAACTACTCAGATGAAAAAGTCGAGTTGCTAGTCTTTCAGGAAGCAAAAACAGGGAATGCGGAATCTGGTGATACTTACTATGTATCTAAGCATGAAGATTTTATGCTTTGTGCAATTGCAGATGGATTAGGGAACGGTCCAATAGCAAAAGAATCAGCTGACGTAATACCAAACATTTTAAAACAATATCCTGAGGAGACATTGGATAACTTATTGTTAAAATGCAATGAGCTTATGGTTCAAAAACGAGGAGCAGCAGTTGCTCTTGTGAAAATAGATTATAAAGCTCAAACTATATCTTATAGCTGTGTAGGCAATATAAAGTTTTATATGTACCAACGCTCCACTGGGAAAATGATTTATCCATTGCCAGTCATGGGATATCTGTCAGGACGTAAACAAAAGATTAATACACAAACATATCCATGTGCTAAAGATGACTTGTTCCTTTTGCATTCTGATGGAGTAGTGATGAAGAGTCCAAAGTCCACTATTAAGGAGTCTAGCGGTACTAAATGTTTGTACGAAACAGTTTATAAAGAAATAGAACATGGCGACGACGCCACATTCATTGTAGGAAGCTTACTCTCATAATTAAAGGGTAAGCTTTTTTGCTGCGTTCAGAATATGTTAAAATAAGGTTAGATAGAAAGGATGGGTTTGTTTTGGAACTAAAGAAAATGCTTCAGCTCGTATCCAAAGAGACGGGCACTAAAACATCGCAGGCAGAGCAAGTAATAAAATTATTAGAAGAAGGAAACACAGTACCTTTTATAGCTCGATATCGTAAAGAACAAACAGGCTCATTGGATGAAGTGCAAATAAAAGCAATAGAAGATCGTTATCATTATATCCAACAGCTCGAACAACGCAAAGAGGAAGTTCTGCGATTAATAGAAGAACAAGGGAAACTTACTGAAGAACTTTCAACTTCTATACAAAATGCGACTGTCCTTCAACGAGTAGAGGATCTGTATAGACCATACAAACAAAAACGTAGAACGAAAGCTACTATAGCAAAAGAAAAAGGGCTGGAACCTTTAGCTACGGAACTACTTGGATTCCCAAAAGAATCTATTCAAACCCTAGCAGAGGCTTATGTAAATGAAGAATTAGAGGTAATGACTACTGAAGACGCGCTTCAAGGTGCTCGTGATATATTAGCAGAACAGTTTGCAGATGATGCTAAAATACGGGAGCAAATACGTAACCTAACGCGCACCGACGGAAGAATTGTATCCTCTTTGAAAAAAGCAGAGCTCGATGAAAAAAACGTTTATGAAATGTATTATGAATATGAAGAGCCAGTGAAAAAAATAGTCCCTCATCGAATTCTTGCTTTAAATCGCGGTGAAAAAGAGGATGTACTTAAAGTTGGTCTACAAACACCACAGGACAAAATTTTAAGAGTAATGGAAGCACAATGGATACCGAATCATGCTACTAGTGAAGCAGTGGAACAGGTGAAGCTAGCGATAGAGGATTCATATAAGAGATTGATTCAACCTTCCGTAGAAAGAGAAATTCGTGCAGAGCTTACAGAAAAAGCTGAAGCGCAGGCTATTCATATTTTTTCTGAAAACCTACGTAACCTCTTACTTCAGCCACCATTAAAAGGAAAAGTGGTACTTGGAGTGGACCCGGCCTACCGTACTGGCTGTAAGCTTGCAGTGGTTGATGATACAGGTAAGCTATTAGAGGTATCTGCTATTTACCCTCACGCACCTAAAATGGATATAGAAGGCTCGAAAAAGAAAGTTCTTTCTTACCTTAAGAATTATCCAATTTCTCTTATAGCGATTGGAAATGGTACGGCATCTCGTGAAACAGAGCAATTTATCGTAGATTGCCTTAAGGAAGTAACAGGAGAAGTAGCGTATGTAATTGTCAATGAAGCAGGTGCTTCGGTGTACTCAGCTTCAGAAACAGCAAGAAACGAGTTTCCCGACCTTCAAGTTGAGCAACGAAGTGCCGTATCAATTGCTAGAAGACTACAAGACCCTTTGGCGGAGTTGGTAAAAATAGATCCAAAGGCAGTAGGTGTGGGACAATACCAGCATGATGTGTCACAAAAGAAACTGTCGGAATCTCTTTCTTTTATAGTAGAGACTGCGGTTAACCAAGTAGGCGTAAATGTAAACACAGCATCAGCTTCATTACTTCAATACGTATCTGGCCTTTCTAAAACGGTAGCAGAGAACGTGGTAAACATGCGAAACGAACAAGGACGTTTCACTTCAAGAGCTCAGCTTAAGAAAATTCCTCGTCTTGGAGCTAAAACATATGAACAGGCAATTGGTTTCCTACGTGTTCCAGACGCTAAAAATCCGTTAGATGCAACAGGAATTCACCCGGAAAGCTATAAGGCAGCGGAACAAGTCCTTGAAATTGCTGGACTAACTAAAAGCCAAATAGGTTCTAAGGAAGCAGAAGAAGCACTAAAAACTATTTCTATAGAAGAAACTAGTAAAGAATTAGGGATTGGTGAGATTACGCTAAAGGATATTTTGGATGCATTGATTAAGCCAGCACGAGATCCACGTGAAGCTTTCCCGCAGCCATTACTTAAAAAAGATGTATTAAAGTTAGAGGATCTAAAAGCAGGAATGGAGCTTCAAGGTACAGTTCGAAATGTAGTCGACTTCGGCGCCTTTGTAGATATAGGTGTTAAACAAGATGGACTTGTACACATCTCCAAGCTTAAAAAAGGATTTGTAAAGCATCCTTTAGATGTAGTCTCCCTTGGGGATATCGTTACTGTATGGGTAGAGCAGTTCGATGCCAGCAAAGGAAGAATTGCATTAACGATGCTTCCACCTGAACAACAAGTCTAATAATAACCAGAGTTGTCCATTGATGAACATCAGTGGACAAGCTCTTTTATCTAGGAGAGAGTATAGTGACAGATGAACAATTGAGTGAATTAGTAAGTAGCATATCAATGCAGATTTTTAAAAGGAAGTTTCACCATAAAGCTTATTTCAATAAAAGACTGCGCAGTACCGGCGGAAGGTATATGTTAAGAACACATATGATTGAAATAAATCCTCTAGTGTTAGAGAAACATGGAATGAATGAGTTGATTGGAGTTATTAAGCATGAGCTTTGTCATTATCACTTACATATAGAAGGGAAAGGGTATAAACATAGAGATGCAGATTTTCGTCAGCTTCTAAAACAGACAGATTCACCTAGATTTTGCTCTACACTCGTAGCGCCTAAAAATCAAAAACATACTAAACTGTATGTGTATGAGTGCGCAAAATGTGGTTTGTTATATAGACGGAAAATTCGAGTAAATACGCAGAAATTCAAGTGTGGCAAGTGTTTTGGGGACCTGCATTTAAGTTCTTTTAAAAAAATGAAAGAAATTTGATGAAAAGTGTTGACGTTTGTCCAAACCCTCTCTATAATAGAAAAAGTCGAGTAGAACAAAACGACATAAATTATTCCGAAGTAGCTCAGTGGTAGAGCAATCGGCTGTTAACCGATCGGTCGTAGGTTCGAGTCCTACCTTCGGAGCCATCTTTAAATGGCCCCTTGGTCAAGCGGTTAAGACACCGCCCTTTCACGGCGGTAACACGGGTTC
>NZ_CALIED010000060.1:0-3421 GCF_938022135.1 uncultured Psychrobacillus sp. | reverse complement strand
CTTACTTATTTGATGCGGTCGTCATGAACCCGCCCTACTCGGCACACTGGGATAACAGTGATAAACGCTTGTCTGATCCCCGTTTCCGCGACTATGGCGTCTTACCACCTAAATCTAAAGCCGACTTTGCCTTTCTGCTACACGGCTTTTATCATTTGCAGGAACACGGGACTATGGGCATTGTCTTACCCCATGGCGTGCTATTTCGGGGGGCTAAGGAGGGCAAAATCCGGCAAAAACTATTAATGGATAACCGGATTGATGCCATTATTGGGCTACCTGCCAATATTTTTCATTCCACTGGTATTCCAACGTTAATCATGATTTTAAAGAAACACAAAACCACTGACGACGTCTTGTTTATTGATGCGTCCCGGGAATTTGAAAAGGACAAGAATCAAAATAAGCTAACGGCAGCGAATATTCAAAAAATTGTGACCACTTATCAAAACCGGCAAGATGTTGATAAATATGCTCATGTGGCCTCACCGGCGGAAATCAAGGAAAATGATTATAATTTAAATATTCCGCGCTACGTTGATACGTTTGAACCGGAACCCGAGATTGATCTGAACCAAGTTAAAGCTGATCTGAAGCAACTGGACGAGGAAATCAGTCAGAATGAGCAAGCCTTTAATGAATTAGCTAGCCAGTTAGTGACCACCCAGGTTAATGACCAGTCAAAACCGGAGGCCCACAAATGAAAGATCAACAAGCTAGTTACCCGCAGTTAAGATTTAAAGGGTTTACTGATCCTTGGGAAGAGCGTAAGTTATCTAGCATCTCAGAGCGTGTTACTAGAAAAAACAAAAATAATGAGTCGACTCTTCCGCTAACAATATCTGCACAAGATGGTTTGGTAGATCAAAATGATTTTTTCAATAAGCAAGTAGCGAGTCGTGATGTTACTGGATATTTTTTAGTTAAAAATGGTGAGTTTGCATATAATAAAAGTTATTCAAATGGATATCCATGGGGCGCTATTAAGCGTTTAGATAAGTATGATATGGGCGTTCTATCGACACTTTATATAGTCTTTAGACCTACGAAAATCAATTCTCAGTTTCTAGTTTCATATTACGATACCACTAGATGGTACCGGGAGGTTTCTAAGAATGCGGCAGAAGGGGCTCGTAATCATGGGTTACTAAATATTGCACCTACTGATTTTTTTAATACTCTACTAGTTGTTCCTAAGATAGTAGATGAACAACAAAAAATCGGCGAGTATTTCTCTAATCTCGACCACCTCATCACTCTTCACCATCGTAAGTACATGAAATATGCTGATTTATCAGTTTTCGATTGGGAACAGCGTAAGTTGTCCGAACTTTCTGAAAAGACTTTCGGAGGAGGTACACCAAAAACGTCAAATGAGTCTTTTTGGAAAGGAAATATACCATGGATTCAATCATCTGATTTGATAGAGGGTAGTTTGTTCGATATTGAACCAAGAAAGTACATTTCACAAGAGGCGGTTGATAAATCAGCGACCAAATTAGTTCCAGAAAATTCAGTAGCAATCGTTACTCGTGTGGGTGTAGGAAAGCTTGCATTTATGCCATTTTCCTATGCTACAAGTCAAGATTTCTTGTCTTTAAGTGTGTTGAAAACAGAACCACAATTTACGGTGTATGCTTTGTATAAAAAATTGCAATCAGAGCTTAATGCAGTGCAGGGAACTTCAATAAAGGGCGTAACAAAAAATGAACTTCTTGCTAAAGAAATTATGATTCCATGTTATGAAGAACAGGAGAAAATTGGCAGTTATTTGCATTCCCTTGACCACCTTATCACTCTTCACCATCGGAAGCAAAATTACGTGTTAAATACCCTAATATATGCCAAAACCACGCTATTTATTACAAAGACCAGCTAGTTATAGTCAATACCTAAAAGACAAAAAATAGATATTTTTCTTTTATGTTTTGAAACCTAAAAATGAGTAACTTTAACAAACGTAAATCACTTGGATTTTCGTCAAGAAGCTCCTATGGTTTTATATAGCTGCATCTTTATGCAGCTGCTAAAGCAGGTCTTTGATACTGCTTACAGTGTTCTTCTGGTGACCGAAGCTCAAATGCCTTTTCATCACGAAGAACAGCAAATACGATGTTGCAGACTTTATGCATTACAGCACCGATTGCAACCATCTTAGGCTTTTGTCCAGACTTTAATTCGTAATACTTACGGAGGTATGGATTGATGCCCTCTCCATTACGTTTTGTACGAATGGAGGCGAGTGCTACTGCAAAGATAGCACGGCGCGCGATTCTGGAGCCACGTTTGCTCATATGTAACTGAGTGCCAACGAATTTTCCAGATTCATTTACTTCAGGATCTAATCCGAAGTAAGCAAAAAGTTGTTTTGGATTACGGAATGCTGAGAAATCACCTATTTCGCACATGATTGTTACAGCAGTCAGAAAGCCAACACCTGGGATTGTATTTAAAAGTTTAATCTGCTGAATAAACTTCTCGTTTTTATTAAATGTAATCAGCTGCCTAATACGATTCAGTATGGAATCCAAAGCAGAATCAAGCTTTTCAACAAGGTCCAAAGTTAAAAAGATATTGAAGTAGATACTGTCTATTTGACATCCAAATGTCTTTGCAGCATTAGCTGCAGCACAGAGTTTCTCATATCTTTCAGAAGCTTTGGCAAGACCTTTTCGTGAAGCTTTTGATATTTTTTCAATCATGGTCTTCTTATGACCACGAAGTATCTTGTCTGGAGTACCGTACTGGCGAAGAATCATTGTTGAGGTCTTGCCGGTAACATCACAGAAAACGTCAAGATACTGAGGAAACACGGTATGCAGGTCTCCTTTAAGTTTATTGATATGAGCAGAACGCTCATCAGTTAAATCGTAATACTTACGGGTAAGGCTACGCAGTTCAAGAACCAGCTTTGCTGGGAACTGGGAAACAGGAATATCTTTTGATAATCCTAGTTTGGCAATACCTTTAGAATCGATTTTATCATTTTTTACTTTTCTGATATTTCCATTCTTAGTAGAATGTGTAATAATAGGATTGATTATGGACGCGTTAAAACCACAATCAACAAGATAGCAGAAGAGCGGGAAATGATAAATCCCAGTGGATTCTAGAAAGGTGCGACTTTCTAAGGAATACAGCTCTTCTGCTTTTTTAATTTCAGAAACAGCTCGTTCCAAAGAATCCTTATTATTGTGAGTAATCTTGAAAGGTTTCAAGATCACTGTTTCGTCTGGCGCAAGAATTGTCATAAAGCTAAAAGCTGAACCGACATCAATGCCGACGGAAATATAGTTTTTGTTATGCATTATATGCTCCTTCCGATAGGGTTCCATAAAAAACAATGAATACACTACCTGGCGCGTTATACGGGTATAGCTTAATTGCTCCCAACCAGCCTAAAACATAAATTTTCATTGAT
>NZ_CALIED010000059.1:0-3481 GCF_938022135.1 uncultured Psychrobacillus sp. | reverse complement strand
GAACCTGCAGACTTAGTGAAAGTTGCAGAAAAACTAGCTAAAAATCCAAGTGTTGCAAGCTGTTACCAAATGACAGGACCTAGTACTTTACATATGCACGTTTTAGTTGAGGACTTTTCTTCCTTGGAATTCTTTATCAATAATGAACTATACGGGATAGAAGGTATTTCTCGAGTCGAAAGTCATATTTTACTACGCCGTTTCAAAAGTAGATCAGGATTAAAACTATAATAAACTCCTCTTATAATTGGGGAGTTTATTTTTTTTGAGTAATTTTATTGAAAATTAAAAACTTTTGTAAAAATATGTTTTGTTTTTCCGGAAAATAGTATATAGTTATTTTGAAATCGTGCAATTGTTAATTAATAATTGAATTTTAATTAACAAACGTTAGAAAATAACATTTTTTTCGTTCGTTTTGTAATTATACCACTTAAAAATGAGTGCGTATTACGTTTAAAGGGAGGGGTATTATAATGGCTTTACAGTTAGATCCACATTATTCACCTTATACATCACAACGAAATGTAGTATATGCCAAGAATGGAATGGTCGCTACGTCTCAGCCTTTAGCTGCACAAGCAGGGTTAGATATTTTGAAAAAAGGCGGAAATGCGATTGATGCAGCCATTGCAACAGCTGCTTGTTTGACAGTAGTAGAGCCTACCTCAAACGGAATTGGGGGGGACGCTTTTGCGCTTGTTTGGACTAAAGGACAATTACACGGACTAAATGCAAGCGGTCCAGCACCTATGAATATCTCTATCGAGAAGGTAAAAGAAAATGGACACGAAAGTATGCCAAAGTACGGCTGGCTGCCGGTAACTGTACCAGGTGCTCCGGCAGCTTGGGTAGAATTATCAAAACGTTTTGGCAGATTACCGCTACTAGAAGTTATGAAGCCAGCAATTGAATATGCCGCAAACGGCTTTCCTATTTCACCTACTCTAGGTCGCTTTTGGAAAAAGGCATTTGAACAATATAAACAGGAATGTACAGGAGCAGAGTTCGAAGCTTGGTTTGAGACCTTTGCTCCTAAGGAACGAGCACCTGAAGTCGGAGAAATATGGTCGTCTCTTGACCACGCTGACACACTAGAAGAAATCGCAAGAACAAACGGAGAAAGCTTTTACAAAGGGGCACTTGCAGAAAAAATTGCAGCAGCTTCTGCGACTTATGGGGGCTATTTAACAAAAGATGATTTAGGAAACTTTAAACCAGAGTGGGTTGATCCCATTAAGGTAAACTATCGCGGCTATGATGTTTGGGAAATCCCACCAAACGGACAAGGTATCGTAGCTCTTATGGCACTAAACATACTAAAAGGATTTAATTTTACAGCAAAAGAAGAAACAAACACATACCACAAACAAATCGAAGCAATGAAACTTGCTTATACTTGCGGCAAGCAATACATAACAGACCCTAAGCATATGGGTGTAACTGCAGAAGAGCTATTAAGTACTTCGTATGGCCAGCAGCGTCAAGCACAGATTGGAAATGAAGCATGCATGCCAGCTCCAGGTGTACCGCCACGCGGAGGAACGGTGTACCTTGCAACAGCAGACGGAGAGGGCAACATGGTATCGTTTATCCAAAGTAATTACATGGGCTTCGGTTCTGCGGTTGTAGTACCAGGAACAGGAATTGCCTTACAAAACCGAGGACATGATTTCAGCCTTGATCCTACTCATTATAATTGCCTTAAGGGCGGTAAGAAAACGTACCATACGATTATTCCAGGATTTTTAACGAAGGATAATCAACCTGTTGGACCATTCGGTGTAATGGGAGGATATATGCAGCCGCAAGGGCATGTTCAAGTTATTATGAATACAATAGATTTTCACTTACATCCTCAAGCGGCTTTAGATGCACCAAGATGGCAGTGGAAGAACGAAAAAACAGTAGAAATAGAAAAAACATTCCCATCCCACATTGCAGAAGAATTAGTACGAAAAGGACATGATATTAAAGTGGCGGTAGACTCAGGTTCGTTTGGACGAGGTCAAATTATATGGCGAAATCCTGAAACAGGTGTACTAATTGGTGGCACAGAATCAAGGACAGATGGGGCAATTGCCAGTTGGTAATCCACAGTAAAGGTGCTTCTTGGAGTGATGGCATTTCAATCATTCTATGAATCTTACTTTCAAATAGGAATAGGCAGTCAGTTATAATGTGAAAAAGTGAGAGTCACCCTGGATTAGTAGTATTTGCTTCACTCATATACGGTACTATCAATTTGTAGTGCACTCAGTAGAGTCTCTATTTAGAGGCTCTTCAGATTACACAAGTAGGGCATGTTCTTAAACCCTACTACTAAATTCACAGATGAGTAATACACTTTATATTCATAATTTTTAAAAATTAAAGCGCTTTCATTTTTTGGTTTGCGATAAAGAATCCAGCCCTATTGATCTTAATTTAAATTAATAAAATCTTTTGTGCTTCCTTTTCTAAGTTGATTCATGTATTGAACCTATATCATTTTATTATCAAAAAAGGATGTGTTTTCTGTTATGAAATTAAAATGGATTGTTCTAGCTTTTTTGTCCGTTCTTTACTTGATTAACTTTACCGATAAGGCGATTATAGGGTACGCAGCTATTCCTATTATGGAAGATTTGGATCTTAACTATAGTCAATGGGGTATAGTTGGAAGCAGCTTCTTTTGGTTCTTTTCAATTATGTCTATAGTTGGAGCTGCATTGTCAGATCGAATTGGAACGGGTAAAATGCTCGCTTTCATGGCTATTGGTTTGACAATAGTGCAGTTTGGAGCATTGACAATTTACGGATTACCAATGCTAATTTTGTGTCGTGTCCTGCTAGGTGCTATTGAAGGACCGTTTCATGCAACTGCTATTAGCCATATAAGCAAACATTTCGCTCCTGAACAGCGAGGGCTTGCGATTTCCATTATGAATGCAGGTAGCATGATTGCTAAATTTATGGTTCCTCTTCTCATTTACATGATTGGAATTTATGGTTGGCGAATGGTATTGGTTTTTTTAGGAGTTTTAAGTATGGTTTGGGCAGTTCTGTGGCTAATGACTTTGAAAGGGGAAAATGAGAGAAATATAGTGAAAAGTGAATCTACCTTAGTTTCCGAGAAAGTAAAATGGTCAGAGATATATCCACTTTTTCTATCTTCTACTTTTATCTTTACTTGCCTTGCTCTTTTCATGGCTTACTGGATTCTTACATGGTCGTTTATATGGATGCCGACCTATCTTGTTAAAATTGTCCATTTAACACAAACTCAGATGGGCTATGCAGTAATGTTCATAGGCCTTGGTTCTGCTCTTGGTGGTATACTTATCTCATTTATATCAGATCGGTTACTTAAAAAAACAAAAAATCTTCGACAATCCCGTGTGCTTGTTGCTGGACCATCTCTAATATTAGCAGCTGTATGTTTTTATTCTACTACATTTGTCCAAAGTACAATTGGAGCAATTATTGCCTTATTTTTGGG